>NZ_JBHVPD010000025.1:0-96953 GCF_042887525.1 Kitasatospora sp. NPDC057936 | reverse complement strand
GCACCCCACCCAAGGGTGCAGGGCCGCCGTGTTGCTGCGAGGTGTCACCCTTCCTGCTGCGGCTTGCGGCGCAGAGCCATGAGCAGCAGGAACGCCGCCGTCAGGGCCGCCGAGAGGCGCAGTACGCCCGGGGCGGACGCCCAGGTCATCTGCCCGAGCTGCGAACCGGGTCCGGCTCCCGCCTGGCCGTGCTGGGTCTGGCGCATCTGGTAGAGGGTGGACGCGCTCATCGTGATCAGCGGGATGCCGAAGATCGCGAACTTGCGGGTGAGGTCCTTGAGTTGGCTGGAGAGGTAGCCGAGACCCCAGCCCGCCAGCATGGCCGGGAAGAAACCGGTCCAGGCGCCGCCCGCGAGGAGGGCGGAGGCGAGCAGGAGCAGCGGGGACGGGCGGCGGCCGGCGAGTGCGCTCTTCTTCGGAGGCTTCGAGGACTTCGGGGACTGCCCTGGCTTCGCGGAACCGGCGGCTCTGGCGGCCTTCTTCTCCTTCCGTGCCTTCTTCGGCTTCGCCCCGGCCGCCGGCTGCGGCCCCACCGGCTGCGCGGTCGGCTCGTCGCCCTCCGCCGCCCGCTGCTCGGGGATCTGCTTCGGCGGGGCCGCCGGCGCGTCCGAGAAGTTGAGCATCACGAGGTCCCAGCCGCCCCCGCCGGAGTGGATCACCTGCGGCGGCGGTACGGCGTCCGGGTCGGCCTCCTCCGCGGGCTCGCGCGGCGGGTCGAGCGGCACGGCTGACATGCCCGGCACGCCGGGCGCAGTGGCGGCGTCGTACACGCTGTCGTCGGAGCCGTCGTGGGAGCCGTCCCGGGCACCGTCGCGGGTCCCGGCGGACTCACCGCCCGACCGCGCGCTCCACGGCCCGCTCTTGCGCCACCACTCGCCGTCCGTCATCCCCGACACCCCGCCTCGCCCGTACCCTGCCCGACCCACCGAACCGCCCTCGGCGTGACGCTACCCACCAGTCCCCCACCCACGCGAGTCCCGACCCCGGGTCCACCGGCGCCGCACCCGACTAACCTAGGTCGAATGACCACACAGCAGGGCCCCCAACGCTCCGGCAGGTCCGCCGCCGGCCCCCGCACGCTCGCCGAGGAGCTGCGCGCCCGCCCGGACGACGGTCTGGCCGCCCTGCTCCGCGCCCGCCCGGACCTGCTCAACCCGGTGCCCGGCGACCTCACCCAGCTGTCCGCCCGGCTGTCGTCGCGCGCCTCCGCGCTGCGCGCCCTGGAGCGGCTCGACCGGTTCACCCTGCAGGTCGCCGAGGCGCTGGCCACCGCACCGGACGGCACCACGCTCACCACCGTCCGCACGCTGCTGACCGGCCCCGCGAAGGTCAAGCCGCACCCGGGCGCCACCCCGCTCACCCCGGCCGACCGGTCCGCCGTGGCCGCCGCGCTGCCCCGGGCGATCGCCACCCTGCGCGACCGCGCCCTGCTGTGGGGTCCGGACAACGGGCTGCGCCTGGTCCTCGCCGTCCGCGAGGCGCTCGCGCCGACCGCCGCCAATCCCGGACGCACCGGCCTCGGCCCGACGCTCGCCGACGCCACCATGGGCATGTCCCCGGCCCGGCTGCAGCAGCTGCTCGCCTCCGCCGGCCGGCCCGCGACGCCGGACCCGGTCACCGCCGTCGCCGCGCTCACCGCGCTGCTCGCCGACCGCGCCCGCTGCGACGCCCTGCTCGCCACCGCCCCCGAGCCGGCGCTGCGGCTGCTGGAGCGCCTCGTCTGGGGCCCGCCCACCGGCACCGTCCCGGACGCGGCCCGCCCGGTCACCGCCGAGGACGCGCAGAGCCCCGTCGAGTGGCTGCTCGCCCGCGGCCTGCTGCTGCCGAGCGGCCCCGGCAGCGTCGTCCTGCCGCGCGAACTCGCCCTGCACCTGCGCGGCGGGCGCACCCACCGCACCGTCGAGCCCGCCCAGCCCGAGCCCCGGCCCGCCGCTCCACCGCGCGATCCACAGGCTGTGGACAGCGCCGCCGCCGGCCAGGCCCACACCGCCGTCAAGACCGTCGAGGAGCTGCTCGACCTGTGGGGCCTCACCCCGCCGCCCACCCTGCGCGCGGGCGGCCTCGGCGTGCGCGACCTCAAGCGCACCGCCCAGGCCCTGGAGACCACCGAGCAGCAGACCCCCTTCTGGCTCGAACTCGCCTACACCGCTGGCCTGCTGGCCCCGGACGGCGAGGCCGACGAGTGCTGGGCCCCGACCCCGGCGTACGACACCTGGCTCCAGCAGGACACCGCCGAGCGCTGGTCCGTCCTCGCCACCGCCTGGCTCGCGGCCACCCGCGTGCCCGGCCTCACCGGCACCCCGGACGGCAAGGGCAAGCCGCGCGCCGCCCTCGGCCCCGAACTCGACCGCACGCTCGCCCCGTCCGTCCGCCGCGCCGCCCTCGCGCTGCTCGCCGAACTCCCGCCCGGCACCCCCGCCACCGCCGCCGAACTGCTGCCCACCCTGCGCTGGCAGCGCCCGCTGCGCGGCGGCCCGACCGGCCCGGGCGGCCACGAACTGCGCGACGACCTCGCCGGCTGGGCCCTCGCCGAGGCCGAACTCCTGGGGATCACCGGCCGCGGCGCCCTCGCCGCCCCCGCCCGCGCGCTGCTCACCGCCGAGGCCGACCCGGCCGAGGTGCTGGCCCCGCTGCTGCCCCGGCCGCTCGACCACGTCATCCTGCAGCCCGACCTCACCGCGATCGCCCCGGGTCCGCTGCTCACCCCGCTCGCCCAGGCGCTCGCGCTCTGCGCCGACATCGAGTCCAAGGGCGGCGCCACCGTCTACCGGTTCACCCCGGCGTCCGTGCGCCGCGCCCTCGACGCCGGACGCACCGCCGCCGACCTGCGGGCCTTCCTGGAGCAGCACTCGCGCACGCCCGTCCCGCAGCCGCTGACGTACCTGATCGACGACGTCGCCCGTCGGCACGGCGTCCTGCGGGTCGGCGCCGCGTCCTCGTACCTGCGCTGCGACGACACCTCGCTGCTCGGCGAGGTCCTCGCCGACCGCCGCTCCGCCGACCTGCGGCTGCGGCTGCTCGCCCCCACCGTCCTCGCCTCCCAGGCCGCCCCGGACGTCCTGCTCGCGACGCTGCGCACGATGGGCTACGCCCCGGCCGCCGAGTCCGCCGAGGGCGACGTGCTGATCACCCGCCCAGACAGCCACCGCACCTCGCCGCGCACCGCGCCGACGCCCGTCCCGGACGGCCCCCCGAGCCCCGACGACACCCTGCTCGCCGCCGCCATCAAGGCCATCCGGGCCGGCGACCGCGCCGCGACCGCCACCCGCCGCGAGCCGGCCCCCGACCCACGCAAGCTGCCGCGCACGGCCGCCGCCGAGACGCTGGCCACCCTCCAGACCGCCGTCCTGCTCGGCGAGCGGATGTGGATCGGCTACCTCAACGCCGAGGGCATCGCCAGCCAGCGGATCATCGACCCGGTCAAGGTCGAGGGCGGCTTCGTCACCGCCTTCGACCACCACGCCGACGAGCTGCGCACCTTCGCCCTGCACCGCATCACGGGCGTGGCCGAACTGGAGGACTGAACGGGCTCAGTGCCCCTGCGACTCCTTCATCTTCTCCTTGACCGCCTGGTCCGCCAGGGTGCCGATCTGCCCCTGCCCGACCGGCAGTTCGCCCCCGGTGACGGTGTCCGCCAGCAGGAACCCGGGCGCGGCGAGCAGCCCGCCCGGCCCCTCCCCGATGCCCGCGAGGGCGTGCGCCGAGCCGGCGGAGGAGGCGGTGGCGGCGAAGGCCGTCCCCATGAGGGCGAGGGCGGTGAGAACACGCTTCGACTTGTTCATGCCCGGCCCAACGAGCGACACCCGCCGTGGTCACCACGCGGTTGCGGCCCGGGCGCACCCGGCGTAGTCCGGAGACAGGGGCACCCGACAAGGAGGCATCCACCATGCTCGGCGATCGGATAGCGGAGTTCACCACCACGGAGAGCGGCCGGCGGGTCCTCGCCACGGTCGGCAGCCCCGCACTGGAAGTCTCGATGACCGGCACCGGCCAGGTCCTCGGCCACCCCGCCCGGGAGTTCGTCACCTACGAGGCCGAGCTCCGCCCCGACGGCTCGCTGTTCGGCGAGGGCCAGGGCATCGGCATGTCCGACAAGGGCGAGGCCTACAGCTGGCACGGCAGCGGCATCGGCCACTTCACCGAGGGCGGCGCCGTCCGCTGGCGCGGCAGCATCTACTTCGAGAGCTCCGCGGACGCCTTCCTGCGCCTCAACGACCTGGTCGGCCTGTTCGAGTTCGAGAACGACCCCCAGGGCAACGGCAAGGCCGTCCTGTACGAGTGGAAGTAGCCCACCCACGTTCACCGCGGAATGAGCGACACTGGAGGGTCTGCGTCAAACCACCCTGTCAGCCAGTGGAGGGCTCCCCCGCGTGAACGACGGACCGCTCATCGTCCAGAGCGACAAAACTCTTCTCCTGGAGATCGACCACCCCAAGGCCTCCGACTGCCGCCGCGCCATCGCGCCCTTCGCCGAGCTGGAGCGGGCGCCCGAGCACGTGCACACGTACCGGGTGACGCCGCTCGGGCTGTGGAACGCGCGGGCCGCCGGGCACGACGCGGAGCAGGTGGTCGACGCCCTGGTGACGTACTCGCGCTACCCGGTGCCGCACGCGCTGCTGGTGGACGTGGCCGACACCATGGCCCGTTACGGGCGCCTCCAGCTCAACAAGCACCCCGTCCACGGGCTCGTGCTCACCACCACCGACCGGCCGGTCCTGGAGGAGGTGCTGCGCTCCAAGAAGATCGTCCCGCTGGTCGGAGCCCGGGTCGACCCGGACAGCGTGGTCGTGCACCCCTCCGAGCGCGGCCAGATCAAGCAGGTGCTGCTCAAACTCGGCTGGCCCGCCGAGGACTTCGCCGGGTACGTGGACGGCGAGGCGCACCCCATCGACCTGGAGCAGGACGGCTGGCAGCTGCGCCCGTACCAGGCGCAGGCCGTCGAGGGCTTCTGGCACGGCGGCTCCGGCGTCGTCGTGCTGCCCTGCGGCGCCGGCAAGACGCTGGTCGGCGCCGCCGCGATGGCGGAGGCGAAGTCGACCACGCTGATCCTGGTCACCAACACCGTCTCGGCCCGGCAGTGGAAGCACGAGCTGGTCAAGCGCACCTCGCTCACCGAGGACGAGATCGGCGAGTACAGCGGCACGAAGAAGGAGATCCGCCCGGTCACCATCGCCACCTACCAGGTGATGACGACCAAGCGGAAGGGCGTGTACGCGCACCTGGAGCTGTTCGACGCCCGCAACTGGGGCCTGGTCGTCTACGACGAGGTCCACCTGCTGCCCGCGCCGGTGTTCAAGTTCACCGCCGACCTCCAGGCCCGCCGGCGCCTCGGCCTGACCGCGACGCTCGTGCGCGAGGACGGCCGCGAGGGCGACGTGTTCAGCCTCATCGGCCCCAAGCGCTTCGACGCGCCGTGGAAGGAGATCGAGGCGCAGGGCTACATCGCGCCCGCCGACTGCTGCGAGGTGCGGGTCACCCTGACCGACTCCGAGCGCCTCGCCTACGCGACGGCCGAACCGGAGGAGCGCTACCGCTTCTGCGCCACGACGGCGACCAAGCGGCGGGTGGTGGAGGCGCTGGTCAGGAAGCACGAGAAGGACCAGACGCTGATCATCGGCCAGTACATCGACCAGCTGGACGAGCTCGGGGAGGCGCTCGACGCGCCGGTGATCAAGGGCGAGACCAGCAACGCGCAGCGCGAGAAACTGTTCGACGCGTTCCGGAACAAGGAGATCGGCGTCCTCGTGGTCTCCAAGGTCGCGAACTTCTCGATCGACCTGCCCGAGGCCACGGTGGCCATCCAGGTCTCCGGGACCTTCGGCTCCCGCCAGGAGGAGGCCCAGCGCCTCGGCCGCGTCCTGCGCCCGAAGGCGGACGGCCACGCGGCGCACTTCTACTCGGTGGTCGCCCGGGACACCGTGGACCAGGACTTCGCCGCGCACCGGCAGCGCTTCCTGGCCGAGCAGGGCTACGCCTACCGCATCATCGACGCGGACGACGTGCTCTAGCGGGGTTCAGTACCGGACACCGTCGCGCCCGAGGAAGATCACGCGCGCGGCGGTGTCCAGGGCGATCCCGACGTTGCGGACGGCGGTGGCGAGCGGGTTGCGGTGGCGGCCCGGGAGGGCGGTGGCACCGGCCGGGGCTGTGCTGGGGTTCCGTGTGCTCATGTCTCCAACGGTAGGCACCCGACCGGCCGAAGGCATCACTCCAAAGGCCGCATCCGCCGGGCCGGACCTCGTCCTCCGGGTGTATGCGCACCCCTGAGAGCTGCGGGGCTGGAACCCCGAGACGGACAGGTCTAAGATCGTCCGTCTGCCCCCTCCCGAACCGTGGTACCTGCTGAAGTCCCGCAGGCAGCCGGGGGAGGCGCCGACCGCACGGCAACCGGCCGGCCGTACCCACCGTGAGCTCCATCGATCCGCTGCGCCCGCCACCGGGGCAGCCGGGAAGGTTCGCTGTGCCCGCCACCCCCACCACCGACCCCCTCCAGCGCGAACGCGACCACCTGGCCGCGTCCCGGTCCGCGCTGCGAGCGATGCGCGAGGACGTCCAGTCGCTGGACCTGCGCGACGTGACCGGCACCTGGGTGTCCGCCGCCGTCCTCCAGAACCAGATCGAGGCCAGGATCGCCGCCCTGGCCGACCTCGCCGACACCCCGCTGTTCTTCGGCCGCCTCGACTACCTGCACGCGATCAGCGAGGAGCTGTCCGAAGGCGGCGGAGGAGAGAACTTCTACATCGGCCGCCGCCACGTGCACGACGCCGACGGCGACCCGATGGTGATCGACTGGCGCGCGCCGGTCTCCCAGCCGTTCTACCGGGCCAGCCGCACCGAGCCGATGGACGTCGAGCGCCGCCGCCGCTTCGGCTACACCGGCGGCGAGCTCACCGCGTACGAGGACGAGCACCTCACCGACCCCGAGGAGACGGAAACCTCCTCCGCCCTCCTCGCCGCCGAGATCGAGAAGCCCCGCGTCGGCCCGATGCGCGACATCGTCGCCACCATCCAGCCCGAGCAGGACGAGATCGTCCGCTCCGACGTCACGGGCACCATCTGCGTCCAGGGCGCCCCCGGCACCGGGAAGACCGCCGTCGGCCTGCACCGCGTCGCGTACCTGCTGTACGCGCACCGCGAGCGCCTCGCCCGCACCGGCACGCTGGTGATCGGCCCGAACAACGCGTTCCTCTCCTACATCGAGCAGGTCCTGCCCGCCCTCGGGGAGCTCGACGTCGCGCAGGCCACCGTGCAGCAGCTGGTCGGGCACGTCGAGGTCAGGGGCGAGGACACCCCCGAGTCGGCCCGGCTGAAGGGCGACGCCCGGATGGCCGAGGTGCTGCGCCGGGCCGTCCGCTCGGGCATCGCGCTGCCCACCGAGCCCTGCGTGGTGGTCCGCGGCTCCCGCCGCTGGCGCGTCCCCGTCCACGAACTGGTGGAGATCATCGAGGAGTTGAAGGGACGAGACACCCGCTACGGCGCCGCCGGCGAGGCGCTGCCGCAGCGCATCGCGCACACCGTGCTGCTGAAGATGGAGCAGTCCGGCGAGGCCCCGGACGACCGGGTGCAGGACGCGGTGGCCCGCAACTCCGCGGTCAAGGCCGTCGTCAAGCAGTGCTGGCCGCCGGTCGACCCGGCCAAGCTGGTGCTGCGGCTGCTCTCCGACCCGGAGTTCCTGGCCGCGTGCGCCGAGGGCGTGCTCACCGCCGAGGAGCAGCGGGCGGTGCTGTGGCCCAAGCCCGGCCGCTCGGTGAAGACGGCCCGCTGGACGGCGGCGGACGCCGTCCTGGTCGACGAGGCCGGCGACCTGGTCCAGCGCACGCCCTCGCTCGGGCACGTGGTGCTGGACGAGGCCCAGGACCTCTCCCCGATGCAGTACCGCGCGGTCGGCCGCCGCTGCACCACCGGCTCGGCGACCGTCCTCGGCGACCTCGCCCAGGGCACCACCCCGTGGGCCACCGCGAGCTGGCCGGACGCCCTGCACCACCTGGGCAAACCGGGCGCCCACGTCGAGGAGCTCACCAAGGGCTTCCGGGTGCCGGAGGAGGTCATCGCGTACGCCTCCCGGCTGCTGCCCGCGATCGCCCCCGGCCTGGCTCCGGCGACCTCGGTGCGCGACACCGCGGGGTCGCTGGCGATCCGCCGGGTCGCGGACGGGGAGCTGACGGAGGCGGTGGTCGAGGCCTGCCGGCGGGCCCTGGAGCACGAGGGTTCGACCGGCCTGATCGCCGCCGACGCGCGCGTCCCGCTGTTCGCCGAGGCGCTGGCCGCGGCCGGCCTGCCGCACCTCTCCCCCGGCGCCGAGACCAGCGCCGAGGCCCGGCTGACGCTCGTCCCGGCCTCACTGGCCAAGGGTCTGGAGTACGACTACGTGGTGCTGGACGAGCCGGCCGCCGTGATCGCCGGCGAACCGGACGAGCGCACCGGCCTGCGCCGCCTGTACGTGGCGCTCACCCGCGCCGTCTCGGGCCTGACCGTCCTGCACGCGGAGCCGCTGCCCGAACAGCTCGGATAGCGGCGGAGGGGCCGGCCCGCATCCGGACCGGCCCCTCCCGCGCGCGACGGACACCGGTCGACCGGCTGTCGGCGCTTCCACGCTCAGCCGTCGATCAGGGCCCGCCACTCGGCGACCTTCGCCGCGTCGACCGGCGCCTGCCACCCGCCGGCGCGGACCGCGCCGCCGACGTGGAAGGCGTCGAAGCCGGCCGCCCGCAGCTCCGGCACGTGCTCGGCCCGCAGGCCGCCGCCGATCAGGATCCGCTGCCCGTACCCGGGTTCGGCCTTCCTGGCCAGTTCCGCGAGGAGCACCTCGCGCCCGGCGTCCACGCCGCCCGGCGCGCCCGAGGTGAGGAAGGTGTCCAGTCCGGGCAGCGCGCCGACGGCCGCGCGGACGGCGGCCCGGTCGGCGCTGTGGTCGATCGCCCGGTGGAAGGTCCACCGGCAGCCGGCCACCGCGTCCGCGACCGCCGCGGTGGCGGCGAGGTCGACGGCGCCGTCCGCGTCGAGGAAGCCGAGGACGAACTCCTCGGCCCCCTCGGCGCGGAGCCCGGCGGCGCGGGCGCGCAGCTCGTCCAGGTCGCCCGGCGCGAAGCCGTCCCGGAGGCGGAGCATGACGCGCAGCGGCAGGTCGACGGCGGCCCGGATCCGGGCGAAGTCCTCGACGGACGGGGAGAGTCCGTCGGCGGCCATGTCCGTGACCAGTTCGAGCCGGTCGGCGCCGCCCGACTCGGCGGCCCGGGCGTCCTGGGGGGTCAGCGCGATGACTTCGAAAATTGGTCTAGACATATCCGTAGCCTGCCACATCCGCCCACCCCCGGCGAGCCCGCCGCCCGCTTCCGGTCACCGGCCCCGGCGACCGGCTCGAGGTCACGCCGCGGCGCGCTCCTCGTCGACGTCGCCGCCGCCGGGGCCGCCCGTGCCGCCCCGCCCGATCCTGTGCATCGCCACCGCGGCGATCACCATCAGCCCGATCACCGGCAGCGCGACCGGCAGCAGCCGGGAGAACCCGCCCGACTCGCGCCAGATGTTGAACAGGCTCGCGAACGTCGTCAGCGACAGCACCGCGACGCCCACGGCGGCCGGGAACTCCTTGCCGCGCAGAGCGGTGAAGGTCAGCAGCACCGGCACGAGCAGCAGCACCGCGAACCACTGCGAGTCCAGCGGGAAGGTGGTGTCGTCCCAGCGCTGGAGCCACACCAGCCCGGCACCACCGACCACCGAGGCCAGCACCACCCCGCGGGTGCGCCAACCCGGCTTCGGCAGCAGGTCCGTCGGCGCCGCGAGCAGCAGCACGGCGGCCAGCGCGGCCGGCAGGGTCGCCATGCCGACGTACCCGGCCCACCACAGGTCGAAGAACACCGGCCCGGTGAACGCGTGCGCCAGGACGGCCAGTCCGAGCACCGCCTGGATCGAGGCGATGACGCGCACGGCCGTCCACCGCCCGAGCAGCGCCGCGATCGCGAGCAGCAGCGCGGTCACCGGCGGCGCGAGGATCGTGGCCCACGTGGTGTACGAGTGATCCCAGGTGAGCTTGAAGGAGGCCCCGTCCGGGTCGGTGACCCACGGGACCAGCCCCGAACCGGCCAGCGCGCCGGCCACCATCGGCGCGGCGAGCCCGAGCACCCGCCCGAGCATCCCGGAGCCGGTCAGCCCGAGCCGCACCCGCAGCCCGTACGCGGCCAGGTCGAAGACCTCCCGGGCGACGGCCGAGCGGTCGGCCTCGGCCGTGGCGTCGGCGAAGACGGCGGCGATCTCCTCGCCGCGCTCGCGGCGGTACCGGGACGGGTACAGCTGGAGAGCGGCCCGCAGCGCGCCCGAGGGCGCTCCGATCGTGGGTGTGGTCATGCGAAACTCCCCCTCGTCAAGGTCCGCAGCGCGGTCCCGGGCTTCCCCTTCAGCGCCGACCGGACGGTGGCCAGCCGGCGCTCCGCCTCGGCCGCGACCGACCGCAGCCGCTCCGCCTCGGTGGCGAGCGCCGTCCGGCCGGGGCCGGTCAGCGCGTAGGTGCGGCGGGCCCGGCCGTCCACGATCTCCTCGGCGGCGACCTCGATCAGGCCCTGCTGGAGCAGGCGGTCGAGGGCGCCGTAGAGGGTGCCGGTGCGCATCTTGACCCGGCCGTCGGAGATCTCGGAGATCTCCTGGATGAGCGCGTAACCGTGCCTGGGCGCGTCGGCCAGTGCGGTGAGCAGCAGCAGCGTCGGCTCCTGCATCGAGCGTTCTGTCATGCGTCTACATATATCGTCAACCGGCATATAGGTCCAGCACCGGTCCCCCCGGAGAGGCGTCCGTTACACGACCAGCACAATGGCGCCCATGCCGAACACCGAGGACCTGCTCGCCGACTGGACCGCCCTGCTGCACCGCTGCGGCACCACCGTCGACCCCGAGCCGTACGGGCGGGAGCTGCTCCGGCGCTGGGCCGAGCCGCAGCGCAGGTACCACACCGCCGACCACCTGCGCGCGGTCCTGCGACACGTCGACGGCCTCGCCGCGCACGCCGCCGACCCGGACGCCGTCCGCCTCGCCGCCTGGTTCCACGACGCCGTCTACCGGCCCGACCGTTCCGAGAACGAGGAGCGCAGCGCGGCGCTCGCGGTCCGGGCCCTGACCGCCGCCGGCCTGCCCGCCGCGCGGACGGCCGAGGTCGAGCGCCTCGTCCTGCTCACCGTCACCCACGACCCCGCTCCGGGCGACCGCGACGGCGAGGTGCTGTGCGACGCGGACCTCGCCGTGCTCGGCGGCACCCCCGAGGCGTACGCGGCCTACGCGGGCGCCGTCCGCGAGGAGTACGGCTTCGTGCCCGAGCCGGACTTCCGGGCGGGCCGGGCGGCCGTCCTGCGCCGACTCCTCGCCCTGCCCGCGCTCTACCACACCCCGGCCGCCCACGAGCGCCTCACCGCGCCCGCGCGGGCCAACCTGGCGGCCGAACTCGAACTACTGGAGAACCAGGGCGTGTCCTAGACCAACTTGCCGACCGGCGCGACGGCGGCGCCCTGCTTGCCGCACACCCAGTGCGGGTCCGGCCCCAGCTCCGGCTCCACGCTCAGCGCGTGCGGGTCCCCGTCGGCCGCGCAGGCGGTGCACAGCGGCCAGCGCCCGTACGCCTCCAGCAGCGCGTCCTGGACGTCCTGGGCGACCAGCCCGAGCACGTACTCGGTGCCGTCCGGCCACTGCTCCAGCCACCACCGCCGGTGCGTGACGGCCTGCTCCACGAGCGAGACGACGGCGGCGTCCGCCACGTCCCGCGCGGTGAGGTCGGACAGGATCTGCGCACGGGCCTCGTGCAGGGCGGTCTCGATGTCAGCCATCCGTCGATTCTCCCAAACAACGCCGCGTGGGCGGCCCCCGAAGGGAACCGCCCACGCGATCGGAACACCGATCCGGTCGTACGACCCGGATCAGAAGTCCATGTCACCGCCCGGCATGCCGCCGGCCGGGGCCGCGGCCTTCTCCGGCTTGTCGGCGATGACGGCCTCGGTGGTCAGGAACAGGGCCGCGATCGAGGCGGCGTTCTGCAGCGCCGAGCGGGTCACCTTGGCCGGGTCGATGATGCCCACGGCGATCAGGTCGACGTACTCGTTGGTGGCGGCGTTCAGGCCGTGACCGGCGGGGAGGTTGCGCACCTTCTCCACCACGACGCCGCCCTCGAGGCCAGCGTTGGTCGCGATCTGCTTGATCGGGGCCTCCAGCGCCACGCGGACGATGTTGGCACCGGTGGCCTCGTCGCCCTCGAGCTCCAGCTTGTCGAACGCGACGGCGGCCTGCAGCAGGGCGACGCCACCACCGGCGACGATGCCCTCCTCGACGGCGGCCTTGGCGTTGCGGACGGCGTCCTCGATGCGGTGCTTGCGCTCCTTGAGCTCCACCTCGGTGGCCGCGCCGGCCTTGATGACGGCCACGCCGCCGGCCAGCTTGGCGAGGCGCTCCTGGAGCTTCTCGCGGTCGTAGTCCGAGTCGCTGTTCTCGATCTCGGCGCGGATCTGGTTCACGCGGCCCGCGACCATCTCGCTCTCGCCGGCACCGTCGACGATCGTGGTCTCGTCCTTGGTGATGACGACCTTGCGGGCGCCGCCCAGGAGGTCCAGACCGGCGTTCTCCAGCTTCAGGCCGACCTCCTCGGAGATCACGGTGCCGCCGGTGAGGGTGGCGATGTCCTGGAGCATGGCCTTGCGGCGGTCGCCGAAGCCCGGGGCCTTGACGGCGACGGACTTGAAGACGCCCTTGATCTTGTTGACGATCAGGGTCGAGAGGGCCTCGCCCTCGACGTCCTCGGCGATGATGACGAGCGGCTTGCCGCTCTGCATGACCTTCTCCAGCAGCGGGAGCAGGTCCTTGATGCCGCCGATCTTGGAGTTGGCGATGAGGATGTACGGGTCCTCGAACGTCGCCTCCATCCGCTCCAGGTCGGTGGCGAAGTAGGCGGAGATGTAGCCCTTGTCGAAGCGCATGCCCTCGGTGAGCTCGAGCTCCAGACCGAAGGTGTTGCTCTCCTCGACGGTGATGACGCCTTCCTTGCCGACCTTGTCCATGGCCTCGGCGATGAGCTCGCCGATCTGGGTGTCGGCGGCCGAGATGGAGGCGGTGGAGGCGATCTGCTCCTTGGTCTCCACGTCGGTGGCCTGGGCCAGGAGCTGGTCCGAGACGGCGGCGACGGCCTTCTCGATGCCGCGCTTCAGGGCCATCGGGTTGGCGCCGGCGGCGACGTTGCGCAGACCCTCGCGAACCAGGGCCTGGGCGAGCACGGTGGCGGTGGTGGTGCCGTCACCCGCGACGTCGTCCGTCTTCTTGGCGACCTCCTTGACGAGCTCCGCGCCGATCTTCTCGTACGGGTCCTCGAGCTCGATCTCCTTGGCGATGGAGACACCGTCGTTGGTGATCGTGGGGGCGCCCCACTTCTTCTCCAGCACGACGTTGCGACCCTTGGGGCCGAGCGTGACCTTCACTGCGTCGGCGAGCTGGTTCATGCCACGCTCAAGGCCGCGGCGAGCTTCCTCATCAAAGGCGATGATCTTGGCCATCTGAAGTGGTCCTCCGGGACACGGTCGACTGCTCGGACCAAGGGGTGCCCGCGACGGACGGCCAAGGTGTGCGGGGGTCTATTCCCCTACCGCTCCCAGGGCCTCACCGACCCGGTCCGCTGTCACTCTCAAGCTGTGAGTGCTAACGCCAATGATTAGCACTCCGGGTGGTCGAGTGCAAGCCCAATCGCCAAGCCGGGAGCCGCCGCGGGAACGCCGACGGGCCCGCACGACGCGTGTCGCGCGGGCCCGTCGAGAAGCGAGTGGTCACCAGCCGTGGGCCGCGCCGAGCTCCTGGAGCCGGAAGGGGTCAGACCGCGCGGACCATGTCCGCCTGCGGGCCCTTCTGTCCCTGGGAGATCTCGAACTCGACCCGCTGGCCCTCCTCGAGGGTGCGGTAGCCGTCCATCTGGATCGCGCTGTAGTGGACGAAGACGTCCGCACCACCGTCGACCGCGATGAAGCCGTAGCCCTTCTCCGCGTTGAACCACTTGACGGTGCCCTGAGCCATTCCGAACTCCCCTAGTGCTGTGCTGGCCCTTCACGGTCCCGCAGGTCGCGGGCCCGGGTTGGTTGTGAAGGCCGGCCCGGGGAACCCCCCCTGGGCGCAGCCGTGCACGCCGCGATCAACCGCCCCGAACGGCATCCGTGAGCGGGTGATTGCGTCGACCGCGGCTGAATGTATCCGGATCGACGCCCTCTGCAACAGGGCCCTCCGCGGTGAATTCCGGGTCCGCGTCAAGGGACAGGACGGGCCGAATCGGAAGGAACTCCGCAATTCACGCCGGACATAGCGGACGGATTACACAAATCCCCTGGAGAATTCTGACATCCGCGTGACATGTTTCCCGGACCCGGTCCCCGGGCGGTCTCAACGGACGGACGGCGGAGCGGCGGTTCGCACGGGGAGGGTGAGGGGGACCCTTGTTCCCGGCCGAGCGACACTCTACTCCCACTCGACCGGGAAATATTCCCGCCGAAATGCGAGCGGCCGCCCCCGCGCACGGAATGCGGAATTCCGTGCGCGCGGGCGGCCGGTCGGAGCGGGGCGCGGCTCAGCAGCCGCCGGCCACCGCCGGAATGATCGAGACGCTGGCACCGTCCTTGATCTCGGTCGCCAGTCCCTCGGCGAATCGCACGTCGTCGTCGTTCACGTACACGTTCACGAAACGGCGCAGCTTGCCGGTGTCGTCCAGGATGCGCGCGGAGATGCCCGCGTGGTTCTTCTCCAGGTCGGCGATGACGTCGCCCAGGGTCCCGCCGTCGGCGGTGACCTCGGCGGACCCGCCGGTGTAGGTGCGCAGGATGGTGGGGATGCGGACGGTGGCGCTCATGGGTGGCTCTCCTCGTGGGGGAATCAGGCGGACGCGAGGCCGGCGGTGCGGAAGGACTCCAGCGTCGGGCGGATGACCGCGGTCATCCCGGCATCGGCGACGGCGTCCAGGGTCTTGAGGCCGTCACCGGTGTTGATCGCGACGGTCTCCTTGGCCGGATCCAGCTGCCCGGTCTCGACCAGCTTCTTGAGCACGCCGACGGTCACGCCGCCCGCGGTCTCGGCGAAGATGCCCTCGGTGCGGGCCAGCAGCCGGATGGCGGCCACCACCTCGGCGTCGGTGACGTCCTCGACCGCTCCGCCGGTGCGCCGCGCGATGTCCAGCACGTACGGGCCGTCCGCCGGGTTGCCGATCGCCAGCGACTTGGCGATGGTGTCCGGCTTCACCGGCTTGATCACGTCCCGGCCGGCCTTGAACGCCGCGGAGACCGGCGAGCAGCCCTCGGCCTGGGCGCCGAAGATCCGGTACGGCCGGTCCTCGACCAGCCCGAGCTTGATCAGCTCCTGCAGGCCCTTGTCGATCTTCGTGAGCTGCGAGCCCGAGGCGATCGGGATGACGATCTGCTCCGGCAGCCGCCAGCCGAGCTGCTCGCAGATCTCGTACGCGAGCGTCTTGGAGCCCTCGCCGTAGTACGGGCGGAGGTTGACGTTGACGAAGCCCCAGCCCTCGCCGGCCGGGTCGCCGATCAGCTCCGAGCAGAAGCGGTTCACGTCGTCGTAGTTGCCCTCGATGCCGACCAGCTCGCCGCCGTACACACCGGCCATGACGACCTTGCCCTGCTCCAGGTCGTGCGGGATGAACACGCACGAGCGGAACCCGGCCCGGGCCGCCGCCGCACCCACCGCACCGGCCAGGTTGCCGGTCGACGAGCAGGAGAGCGTGGTGTAGCCGAAGGCGCGCGCGGCCTCGATCGCGCAGGCCACCACGCGGTCCTTGAACGAGTGCGTCGGGTTCCCCGAGTCGTCCTTCACGTACAGGTTCGCGGTGAACCCGAGCTCGCGACCGAGGTTGTCCGCCTTGACCAGCGGGGTCCAGCCGGGATTCAGGTTCGGCTTCGAAGCGACGTCCGCGGGCACCGGCAGCAGCGGCGCGTAGCGCCAGATCGACGCGGGCCCGGCCTCGATGCGCTTGCGCAGCTCCTCGGCGGCCTCGCTCCCGAACTCGTACGCGATCTCCAGCGGCCCGAAGCACTCCACACAGGCGAAGCTCGGACCGAGCGGGAAGCGGGTGCCGCACTCCCGACAGGACAGGGCGGTGGCGGGGCCGAGATCCACGGATGCGGGTGCGACTGTGTCGATAGCCATGATGGCGGAGGCCTCTCTCCTCATCTTCCCCGTGGTGCGGGCGCACCACGGGCCGGAATTGGCACCTGTCCCGCCGGGGCCTGGTGAAAGCCGCGCGAGAAGGTTGCCGGGACGTCAACGGGCCGTTCCCTCAGTCCCTCTGGATGAGCATGTGAAGTTGTCGTCAGCGGTGACCCCGGCGTGCGAAGGTCCGACCGCTGTACGAAGACTGTATCCGAAGGCGCCGAGCCCGAAAGGGACCGTCCGCCACGCGAGATGGCCCGTTCCACCCCGATCCGCCGAGGAGAGTCCCGTGCCCGCCGAACCGACCCCCGCACTCCTCCCGCAGGCGGCCTCCTGGCTGGGCCGCCGCTCGTGGAGTGCGGCCGACCGGCCGGTCGACACCCTCCTGGCGGCCAAGCGCCGCACCGGCCACAGCGTCAGCGTCGTCCTGCCCGCCCTCGACGAGGCGGCCACCGTCGGCGACATCGTCCGCACGATCCGGCGCGAGCTGATGGAGCGCCTCCCCCTCGTCGACGAGCTCGTCGTCGTCGACTCCGGCTCCGCCGACGACACCGCCGCCGTGGCCGCCGCGGCCGGCGCCCGGGTCGTGCCGCGCGACGGGATCCTGCCCCGGCTGCCCGCCGTGCCCGGCAAGGGCGAGGTGCTGTGGCGCTCGCTGCTGGTCACCCGCGGCGACATCGTCTGCTTCGTCGACGCCGACCTGCGCGAGTTCGACCCCGCCTTCGTCTCCGGCACCGTCGGCCCGCTGCTCACCGAGCCGGACATCCAGCTGGTCAAGGCCATGTACGACCGCCCGCTCGAAGTCAGCGGCTCCGCCGGGGACCCCGACGCGGTCTTCCCGGCCGGCGGTGGCCGGGTGACGGAACTGGTCGCCCGCCCCCTCCTCAACCTGCACTGGCCGGAACTCGCCGGTTTCGTCCAGCCGCTCGGCGGTGAGTACGCGGCCCGCCGCGTACTGCTCGAACGGCTCCCCTTCCCCACCGGCTACGGCGTCGAACTCGGCCTCCTGGTCGACGCGTTGGAGCTCGTCGGCCTCGACGCCCTGGCCCAGGTCGACGTCGGCGTCCGCCACCACCGCCACCAGGACGGCCAGGCCCTCGGCCGGATGGCCGCCACCATCTACCGCACCGCGCTGGAACGCCTCGACCGCGCCCACCGCCTCAAGGCCTCGGCCGACCTCGTCCACCCGCTGCTCACCCAGTTCACCCGCGACCCGGAGACCCGCGCGTTCACCGCCCACACCCACCCCGTGACGGCCACGGAACGCCCCCCGATGCACACCGTCCCCGAGTACGCGAAGCGCCGCACCGACGGGTGACAGACCCGAACAGTGCGGCCGCTGCGATCTCGCCGGTTGTCCGGCGATTGGTTTGCGACGTCTGCCGACCGGCAACGTACCAACCGTGACTCCTCCCCCTCTCGACGAGGAGGCTTCCCACTCGACCCCTGCGGAGCCTCATGGCGGCCAAGCCCTGACCGCTGCATGTCGCAGGTCTTCGACGGTACGGCCGCGCTGCGCTCCGCTCCGCCGTACGCTCGGATTCCACCCCGAAGGGTGAACGGGTAGACCCAGAAGAGGACTCATGGCCGATTCATCGACCAAACGTTCGAGCGCGACCGTGCTGGTGGCGTCCAACCGCGGACCGGTCTCCTTCAGCACCGCGGACGACGGCACGCTGACCCTCAAACGCGGTGGCGGAGGCCTGGTCTCCGGCCTCTCCGCGATCGACGACCCGAACGCCGTCTGGGTGTGCGCCGCCCTGGGCGACGCGGACCGCCGGGCCGCCCGCGAAGCCCCCCACGGCCGCCTCGACCTGGCCGGCCACGACGTCGGCGGACAGGCCGTCCGGATGCTGGACATCGACCCGGAGACCTTCGCCCGCGCCTACAACGGCGTCGCCAACTCGACCCTCTGGTTCGTCAGCCACCTGCTCTACGCCACGCCCACCGCCCCCGCCTTCGACGCCGGCTTCCGCACCGAGTGGGCCGCCTACGAGACGTACAACCGGGCCTTCTCGGACGCCCTCGCGGCCGAGGCCGCCCCGAACGCCGCCGTCCTGGTCCAGGACTACCACCTGTCCCTCACCCCGGCCCTGCTCCGCGCGGCCCGCCCCGACCTGCGCATCGGCCACTTCTCCCACACCCCGTGGGCCCCGCCCGAGTACTTCCGGCTCCTCCCGGACGACGTGGCCAGGGCCGTCCTCACCGGCATCCTCGGCGCCGACCGGGCCGGCTTCCTCACCGAACGCTGGGCGAGGGCCTTCGCCGCGTGCTGCGAGGAGATCCTGCACGCGACCGTCGACCACGACGCCCTCACCATCACCCACGACGGCCGCACGACCCGCCTCGGCGTGCACGCCCTGGGCGCCGACGCCGACTTCCTGCGCGAGCGCGCCCACCGCCCGGACGTCGACGAGCGCCTCGCCGCCCTGCGCGAGGCCGTCGGCGACCGGCGCACGATCGTCCGGGTCGACCGCACCGAACTCAGCAAGAACATCGTCCGGGGCCTGCTCGCCTACCGCCACCTCCTGCGCACGCGCCCGGAGTGGCACGACCGCGTCGTGCACATCGCCTTCGCCTACCCGTCCCGCACGGACCTCGCCGAGTACCGCGACTACACGGCCCGGGTGGAGCAACTCGCCGAAGCGATCAACACCGAATTCGCCACCCCCACCTGGCAGCCGCTGATCCTGCACGTCAACGACGACTTCCCGCGCTCCCTCGCCGCCTACCGGCTGGCCGACGTCGCCCTGGTGAACCCCATCCGGGACGGCATGAACCTGGTGGCCAAGGAAGTCCCGGTGGTCTCCGACCACGGCTGCGCGCTCGTCCTGTCCCGCGAGGCCGGCGCCCACAGCGAACTGGCCGACGACGCGATCTCCGTGAACCCGTACGACGTCATCGAGACGGCCGACGCCCTCCACGCGGGCCTCACCATGCCCGACGAGGAGCGCGCCGACCGCACCAAGCGCCTGGCCGCGGCGGCCACCGCGCTCCCGCCGCAGCAGTGGTTCCTGGACCAGCTCAACGCGCTCTGATCGCCTCGCCCAGATCCGCCAGCAGCTCCACCACGCCCGCCGGCCCGGGCACCACCAGGTCAGCCCGGTCGGCGAGCTCCCGCACCGGCGCGTCCCCCACCGCGCCGCTGCACACCAGAAGGCCCGCGAGCCCCTCCCCGCGCAGCTTCTCGACGGCGGCGAAAGCCGCGACGTCCCCCAGGTCGTCCCCCGCGTAGAGCACGGCCCGAGCCCCGACCTCCCGCAGGAAGCCGGTCAGCGCGGCCCCCTTGTCCACCCCTGGAGGCCGGAGTTCCAGAACCAGCCGCCCGGGCTCCACCACCAGCCCGTGCTCCGCCGCCAGATCGGCGACCGGCCCCCGCAGCAGCTCCAGCGCCTCCTCCGGCACCTCCGTACGCCGCGTGTGCACGGCCAGCGAGCGCCCCTTGTCCTCGACCCACGTCCCCTCGGGCGCCCCCACGGCGGCCAGCACCCCGGGCAGGGCCCCCCGCGCGGCGGCCACCCCCGGATGCACGTCGGGCGCCGAGAGCTCACCGGCCTCCCAGCGCTCGGCGCCGTAGTGCCCGAGCACCACGACCCCGGGAAGCCCGGCCAACCCCCCGTACTCGACCGCGAGGGCAGCCGGCCGCCCGGTGATGACGACCACCGAGCGAACGAACGGAGTCACGCTGCGGAGCGCCCCCGCCACCCCCGGATGCGCCTGAGCCCGCGAGGGATCCGCGACGATCGGCGCGAGCGTCCCGTCGAAGTCCAGAGCGACCACGGCATCACCGGGCGAAGCGAGGATCCCCCGAACCCCGTCCCGCCCGGCCCCGGTCACCGGCACCCACGTCTCAACAAAACCCATGCGGTGCCCATACCCCGAAACCCGCACGCCCCCACCCCCCACCAACGCATCCCCTCAACCACCCCCCATCCCGTCCTCAGCCACCCCCGGCACCCCCCACCCACCCGAAAGCCCACGACCCCGCCCCAAGCCCCGCGCAGCGGCCCCCACGTCACCGAGCCGCGCGCCGCGCATCCCTCACCCGGCGCAACCGATTCACCAGCACCGGCGCGTGCGCCAGAGCCTCCGGCCGGTCCAGCAGCGCGTTCAACACCTGGTAGTACCGGGTGCTGGAGATCCCCAGCTCCTCCCGGACGGCCCGCTCCTTGGCCCCCGCCGTACGCCACTGGCGCCCTTCGAGCTCCAGCACCGCCCGGTCCCGCTCACTCAGCTCGCCCACGAGAACACCTCCTGAAGACCTCCTGCCGAGAACACCTCCCACGACCTACGAAGTGTCATTCTCGGACGTCCCCAGGACACACTCTGCGTCCTCCCCCGGCCGAGCGCCCCGGCTAACGTCACGGTCATGATCGAATCGAGCTTCACCGTCCACGTCCCCGACGCCGACCTGATCCCCGAGCCCCTGGACCCCGCGCAGATCGTCGAGGGCACCCCGGAGGTCACCGGGAAGGTCCTGCACGAGTCCGCCGACGGCCGGCAGCTGCGCGGCATCTGGCAGATCACCCCGGGCGTGGTCACCGACACCGAGGCCGACGAGATGTTCGTGGTGCTGAGCGGCCGGGCCACCATCGAGGTCGACGGCGGCCCGACGCTGCACGTGGGCCCGGGCGACTGCGCCGTCCTGCGGGAGGGCGACCGGACGACGTGGACCGTCCACGAGACCCTCAGGAAGGCCTACGCCATCACCCTCCCCTGAAGGAAGGAGGCACCCCGCCGCACCTCCGCCCAGACCCGGCCGCACCCCGCCCAGGCCCGGCCTCACTTCCGAAGCCGGGCCGCCTCCTTGACGGCGGCGTCCTGCAGCCCGGTGAGGACCTGCTTCGGGTCCCCGGTGACGGCCTCGCCGATCCCGGCCTTGATCCGGTTGCTCACGTCCGCCCAGGCCGGGTCGCCGAACGGGTAGAAGCTGGCGTTGGTCAGACCGGTGGCGAACTGCTTGAGGTCGACGTGCTTGGGGTCCGAGGACATCTGGCCGAAGGCGTCCTGGGTCACCGGCAGGAGGTTGTACCGCTCGTCGAACTTGAGCTGGTTCTCCCGCATGAAGACGAAGGACAGGAACTTCTTGATCTGGTCCTTGTGCCCGTTGGCCTTGAAGGCCATCATCCAGTCCGCGACGCCGAGGCTGCCGGTCTTGTTGAGGCCGTCCTTCCTGGGGATCGGGGCCGTCCCGAAGTCGACGTTCCCGGCGGTGGCCATCCGCAGCAGCGTCGGGTGCCCGTTCAGCATCGCGACCTTCCCGGACGCGAAGTCCTGGAACACCGGGGTGCGGTTCATCTTGCCCGGCTCGGGATAGGTCAGCCCGGTGCTCACCAGGTTGCTCTTGAGCCAGGTGAAGGTGGCCTGGTTCTGGGCGCTGTCGATCGTGTAGTTGCCGACGTCGTCGGAGAGCAGGCCGCCGCCGCTCAGCGTCCACAGCATGGACTCGGCCGGTGCCTCCTCGGGCCCCAGCGGGAGGCCGTACGGGGTGACTCCCGGCGCCTTGGCCTTGATCTTCTCGGCGTCCTGCCGCAGTTCGCTCCAGGTGACCGGCGGCTGGCTGATTCCCGCCTGCTTGAAGAGCGTCTTGTTGTAGAAGAGCACGCGGGAGGAAGAGACGAAGGGAATCCCGTACTGCGTGCCGAGCACCTGCCCGGCGTGGGCGAAGGAGTCCATGAACTTGGCCTGGGTGTCCAGCGAGAGCACGTCCGCCGCCGGGTACAGCCGGTCCGCGGCGACCTGGTCGGCGAAGCCGCCGGTCTGCAGGAGGTCGGGCGACTTGCCGGCCGCGATCAGGTCGTCGACCTTCTTGCCGATGTCGGTCCAGCTCTCGACGTCGACGTCGACCTTGATGCCGGGGTTCTGCGCCTCGAAGCCGCGCACGACCTCGTCCCAGTACAGCTTGGAGCTGGTGTCGGCGTTCTCGCCGTAGTCCGCGGCGACCAGCCTGATGGTGACGGGCCCGTCGCCCTGTCCGCTGCAGGCGCTGACCGCGGAGAGCACCAGCGCTCCGGCCAGCGCGGTGCCGAGCACACGGGTGGGGACGTGGGCGCGCCTGTTCAACGCGGGTACCGCCTTCGGGGGGAGAAATGCGACCGGAGGGGTGATTCCGGCAGGGGGGAGGCGCAACACTGCCAAACCGACCCCACAGTGGTCCATACCTCTGCCCCGTGTCCGGCAAGTAGTTATCGAAGTGCGGACGTCATTGCACGATGCGCAACGAAACACCGTCGACGCCCGCCCGAACCACCGCCCCAGCCCCTCCCAACCCTCCGAAACCCCACACCCCAAAGCCCCGCACACCGCCCGCTTCTGCGACAAAGCTCACCCAGTATGGACCAGACCAATCCGACAACTGGACTAGACCTCTTCGACCCGGCCAAGGGAAACTGTCCCCCGTGAAGCACGTCATCGCACTCGATGTAGGCGGCACCGGCATGAAGGCCGCGCTGCTCGCCCAGGACGGCTCCGTGCTGTTCGAGGCACGCCGACCGACCGGGCGGGAGCACGGCACGGACGCCGTCGTCGCCGCCATCCTCGACTTCGCCGCCGACCTGGCGGCCGAGGGCCGCGACCGCTTCGGCGTCGCTCCGCTCGCGGCCGGCGTGGCCGTGCCCGGCACGATCGACGAGAGGAACGGCATCGCGGTCTACTCCGCCAACCTCGGCTGGCGCGACCTGCCGCTGCGCAAGCTCCTCGGCGAGCGCCTCGCGACCCCCGCCCCCGCGAAGGGGGGCAGCAGCAGCGCCCCGATCCCCGTCGCCCTCGGCCACGACGTGCGCTCCGGCGGCCTCGCCGAGGGCCGGATCGGCGCCGGCCGGGGCGTCGGCCGCTTCCTGTTCATCGCGCTCGGCACCGGCATCGCCGGCGCCATCGGCATCGACGGGCGGATCGAGGCCGGGGCCCACGGCTACGGCGGCGAGATCGGCCACGTCGTGGTGCGCCCGGGCGGCCCGCAGTGCGGCTGCGGCGCCCGCGGCTGCCTGGAGACACTGGCCTCGGCCTCCGCGGTCTCCCGGGCCTGGGCCGCGGCCAGCGGCGACCCCGACGCCGACGCGGCATCCTGCGCCGCCGCGGTGGACGCCGGGGACGACCGCGCACTCGCGGTCTGGCAGGGCGCCGTCGACGCCCTGGCGGACGGCATCGTGCTCGCCCAGAGCCTGCTCGACCCGTCCACGGTGATCGTCGGCGGCGGGCTGGCCGAGGCCGGCGACACGCTCTTCACCCCGCTGCGGGCGGCCATCACCGAGCGTCTGACCTTCCAGATGCCCCCGAAGGTCGTACCGGCGATGCTGAAGGACACCGCGGCGTCGCTGGGGGCCGGTCTCCTCGCCTGGGACCTGCTCGCCGAAACCCACCCCCCGCGCCCGTGAGGGGGCTCCCCACCCGGCCTCCGAGGCCTCATGCTCGGCATCCGGGACCGCACGGGCCCACCCGGACGCACCGGCCGTCCCGCCCCCGGGAGCGGACCCAACACCACCGGCCGACCCGACACCCGGAGCCGACCCGACGCCACCGGCCGGCCCGGCCCCCGCACCCCCGTGGCACCCGGACGCCGACCGCCGTCCGGAGCCGGGTCACCGACCACAGCGGCCTGCCGGCGCCCAGCGCATTCGAGAACCCGGGACGCCCGTCCCGACAGATGGAGGTGACCGCGTGACTGCCGCGGAGCGTGACCGTACCGCACTGGCCGGCGCCCGGCTGGTCCTGCCCGGCGGGGTCGTCGAGGGCGAGCGGATCGCCGTCGAGGGCGACCGGATCGCGGCCATCACGAGTGGGGCGCGTGGTGGCGGGGCCGAGCCTGGCGACCTCGACCTGACCGGCCACACCGTCGTCCCGGGCTTCGTCGACCTGCACGTCCACGGCGGCGGCGGCGCGTCCTACGCCTCCGGCATCGCCGAGGAGGCGCTGCGGGCCGCCCGGACCCACCTCGAACACGGCACCACGACCACCATCGCCTCGACCGTCACCGGCGAGATCGACGAGGTCGCCCGCCAGGCCGCCGTGCTGTCCGAACTGGTCGAGGACGGCGTGCTGGCCGGCATCCACTTCGAGGGCCCGTTCATCTCCCGCAACCGCTGCGGCGCCCACCGCCCCGACCTGCTGCGCGACCCGGACCCGGCGCTGGTGCGCAAGCTCGTCGACGCGGCCCGCGGCCACGCGAAGATGGTCACCCTCGCCCCCGAGCTCCCCGGCGGCCTCGACTCCGTCCGGATGCTCGCCGACCTCGGCGTCATCGCGGCCGTCGGCCACACCGACTCCGACTACGCGACGACGCTGGAGGCCGTCGACGCGGGCGCGACCGTGGCGACCCACCTGTTCAACGCGATGCCGGCGATCGCCCACCGGGCCCCGGGCCCGATCGTGGCGCTGCTGGAGGACGAGCGGGTCACCGTCGAGCTGATCAACGACGGCGTGCACCTGCACCCGTCCGTCCTCGACCTCGCCTACGGCACCGCGGGCGCCGAGCGGGTCGCCCTGATCACCGACGCCATGGGCGCCGCGGGCATGGGCGACGGCCTCTACCCGCTCGGCCCGCTCCAGGTCGAGGTCAAGGACGGCGTGGCCCGGCTGGTCGAGGGCGGCTCGATCGCCGGCTCGACGCTCACCCTGGACGTCGCGTTCAAGCGCTCGGTCACCGTCAACGGCCTGACGCTCGACCAGGCCGTCCAGTCGCTCTGCACGACCCCGGCCCGGCTGCTCGGCCTGGGCGACTCCGTCGGCACCCTGGAAACCGGCAAGTACGCCGACCTGGTCGTGCTCGACTCCGCCACCCACGACCTCGTCGCCGTCATGCGCCGCGGCGAGTGGGTCGTCGGCGGCGACCGCTTCACCACCGTCAAGCCGGCCTGACCGGAGCCGCCTGACGGAACGCCGACGGCCGCCCTCCCCGCTTACCGGGGACGGGCGGCCGTCGGCGCGTCCGGGCCCGACCGGGCCGTCGTCAGCCCGTCAGCTGCTCGGCTCCACCGTGATCTGGTCGACCAGGATCGGCCCGCCGGACGGCACGGTCATCGTGATGGTGTTCGAACCGGCCTGGAGCTGCGGCAGTATCCAGGTGGAGTACCACGAGGACGCCGGGTCCTTGCCGGGCGAGTAGTTCTTGAAGGCCAGTCCGCTCGGCCAGTCCTTGCCGTTGACCGACGCCGCACCCCGCACGTCGCCGCCGGCGTTGTTGAAGTGCACGGTCAGCTTGTAGGTGCCGGCCGCGGCCACCTCACCGGTCCAGCTCAGCGAACCGCCCGGCTGGAGCGTCAGGTAGCTGCCGTCCGCGGACTTGGCGCCCTTGACGGTGTTTCCGGAGGGTGCGTTCTGGCCCTGGAGCTGTCCCGCGTCCACCGTCACCGGCCCGCCGGAGGCGGAGGCGCTCGGCGAGGCCGAGGCGGAGGAGGTCCCGGACGGGGTGCCGGAGCCGGTCGTGCTGGGAGCCACCGAGGCGGCGGTCTGCTGGCCGCCCTTGGCGGCCTTCTTGTCGTCGCCCGAGTCCCCGGTGGACAGCGCGATCCCGGCGCCGATCGCGATCGCCGCGATCACCGCCACCGCGCCGATCACCGCACCCTTGCTCCGGCCGCTGCTGCCCTGGCGGTCGTCACCCGGCTGCGGGCGGGAGTGCTCGGCGTAGCGGGTCTGCTGCGTGGGGACGCTGCCGTAGTCGGGCTGCTGCTGGCCGTACTGCTGCGGGTACGGCTGGCCGGGGCCCTGCTGCGGGGACCCTTGCTGGAAGTACTGCGGCTGCTGCTGCGCGCGCGGAGGGTAGGACTGCTGCTGGCCGTACTGGGCACGGCCGACCTCCATCGGGCGGCTGTACGGCGTACGCGGCACACCCTGCTGCGGCTCGGCCGACTGCCCGGAGGACCCGTCGGCCGGGCGGTAGAGGTAACCGAAGGGGTCGTCTTCCTGAGGGGCACCGCCCCCCGGGCCCTCGGGCGCTCCGTTGTTGCCGGCGGTCGTCACGGTGGTCAACTCCCCCATCGTTCGCGCCGCCGGGCCGGCGGCCCCAGGCGCAGGTCATGGACGCTCTCGTTACCGGGGAACCCTACCTGCCCGACCCGGCCGCCCGGAACGAGGGCTTGACAACCCGCCGGTAACCTGGGCCGCCAGGGCCCGGGTTCAGCCCGCCCGGCGGTGCGAGCGCTCGCCCCTGGCCCCGCGCACGGCGCCGCCCCTGGCCCGCTTCTCGTCGTACATCCGCTCGTCCGCCGTGTGCAGGACTTCCTCGATGCTCATCCCGCAGCCGGCCCAGCCGATCCCGAGGCTCACGCCCACCCGCATCGCCCGTCCGTCGATCCGCATCGGCGGGATGATGGCGTTGCGCAGCCGGTGGGCGAGGTCCTTGGCCTCCTCGCGGCCGATGCCGTCGGCCAGCACCACGAACTCGTCACCGCCGAGCCGGGCCACCGTGTCGCCGTCCCGGACGGCCTGGCTGAGCCGGCGGGCGACCTCGACCAGGACGGCGTCGCCCGCGTTGTGGCCGAACCGGTCGTTGATGGACTTGAAGCCGTCGAGGTCGCAGAAGAGCACCGCGAGCCCCTTGTCGACGATCGCGCCGCCGCCCGCGCCGGGGCGGAACGCTCCGGACCACGCCTCGCCGCCCGGGCCGTACTCGGCCGGGACCACCGCGTGCACGTGCTCCGGGTAGCCGGGACCGAACCCGGCGGCCCCGTAGCCCGCCACCTCGTAGCCCGTGACCTCGTAGCCCATGACCTCGTACCCGGCCGGGAGGCCGCCGTCCGCCGCCCCGAGCCCCGCCGGCAGGCTCCCGTCCGGCGCGCCGTACGTGTGCACCGCCCCGGCGTACGGTTCGGCGCCCTCCAGGCCGTCGTACGCGGCGTGCGCGCTGTACGAGTCGGCCGGGTAGCCGCCGTACGGCTGCGGGAAGGCCGCCTCCGCGGGGCCCGCGACCGCGCCGACGGTCTGCGGCTCGGGGCAGAGCCGGCGGGCCAGCCGGGCCTTCAGCTCGGCGCCGTTGGGCAGGCCGGTGAGCGCGTCGTGGCTGGCCCGGTGGGCGAGCTGGAGCTCGTGGCGCTTGCGGTCCTCGATGTCCTCGACGTGGGTGAGCAGGAAGCTGGGGCCCTCGGCGGCGTCCGCCACGACGGAGTTGCGCAGGCACACCCACTGGTAGCCGCCGTCCCGCCGGGAGAGCCGGAGCTCGGCCCGCCCGCTCTCCGCGCTGGTGCGCTCCAGCAGGGCGCGGTCGTCGGGGTGGACGAGGTCGACGAAGCTCTGCTGGCGCAGCACCGCGCGTGGTCGGCCGAGCAGGCGGCAGAGCGCGTCGTTGACCCTGGTCAGCTGGCCGCGCCCGGGGCCGCACAGCTCCGTGATGGCCATGCCGCTGGGCGCGTACTCGAAGGCCTGGCGGAAGCTCTCCTCGCTCGCCCGCAGCGCCTGCTGCTCCTTCTCCAGGCGGGCCAGGGCGCGCTGCATCTCGGCCCGCAGGCGGGCGTTGCCGATCGCGATGGAGGCCTGGAGCGAGAACATCTCCAGCGCCTCGCGGGTCCAGGCGCCGGGCCGCTTGCCGCTGCGCGGACGGTCCACCGACAGGACGCCGAGCAGGTCGCCGCCGGCGCTGTACATGGGGGCGAGCAGCCCGTCGGCGGGGTGCCAGTCGTTGGCGTAGACGGGCATCGGGCCGTCCCCGATCCAGCGCGGGATGTCGCTGGCGACGGCCCAGCCCCGGTCGTAGGGCAGGAAGCGCAGGGTGCCCCAGTGGTCGCTGACGCCGAGCAGCCGGTCCCAGGACTCGCGGGAGCCGACCTGGCCGAGCAGCACGGAGGGGCCGCCCATGGCGCTCTCCTCCAGCTCCCAGACGGCCGCCACGACGAGGTCGCCGTCGGGCCGCACCAGGCTCACCGCGGCGGCGTCGAATCCGAGCCCGTGGACCGCACCCTCGACGACGGCCTGCAGCGTGCCCGCCAGGCTGCGGGCAGCGTTGAGGTCCGCCACGACCCGGTGCAAGGTGCGGAGGGTCGCGAGACGGACGTACGGCTCCGACTCGGCTTCCATGCGGGGGCTCCCCGGCTGCTTCGGATAGTTCTTGATTGGTTATCGTCCGATTGCCAGAAGAACTGAATCACAGGGAGCACAGCGTTCGGCACGCTCGGTCAGCAATAGGCCACCACTTGTGACTTAAATCACACGACACTAATGCGCCCTTAATCAGCTCATCCGTCCCATAGCGGGACATAAAGCGCTATCGGAACATTTCTCGTGGTCGACCGCATTGCCCGCGCGCTGAAGCCGCCTGTCGCCCGGCAGGCCCCCTGCTCCACCCCTGCTTCACCCCTGGGGGTGAGTGAGGGCACCGGTCCCGGCCCTCACCCCTGCGCCGCTGGTCCTACGACCACGGCCCGATGTCGCGACCCGCGACCGCCAGCTACCGTGCGGTACGTGTACCCGTCCCCGCAGCCCGAAGCTGCCGCCCACGCCACGCCCGACGAGTTCCGGGCCGCACTCTCCCAGCTCGCCGCCGGCGTGAGCCTGGTGACCGTCCACGACCCCGAGGACGGCGAGGACATCGGCATGACCGCCACGTCCTTCCTCTCCGTGTCGTTGGAGCCGCCGCTGGTGCTGATCTCGGTCCGCGAGGACTCCCGGATGGACGAGGTGCTCGCCCGCGTGGACACCTGGGCGGTCTCGGTGCTCACCGAGGCCCAGAAGACGACCGGCTCCCGCTTCGCCATGAAGGGCCGGCTCAGTGACCGGCTGCTGTTCGCCGACACCCCGCACCACCGCGGCCCGGCCACCGGCGCCCCGCTGATCGAGGGCGCGCTGGCCACCGTCGAGTGCCGCACCGAGCAGCGGATACCCGCGGGCGACCACACGCTGCTGCTCGGGCGCGTCCTGGAGGCCGTCGTCCCGGACCCCGGCGGCCGGCCCCTGCTCTACTTCCGCGGCGGCTACCGCACGCTCGGCTGAGCCACCCCGCCGGCACACGGCGCGCTCGACCGGGCCACCGCGCCGACGGACCGGCGGGCGACTACTCGGCGGGCGACTACTCGGAGCGCGGCGAGCGCCGCCCCTCCTTCAGCTCGGAGCGGTGCCGCTTGTTGTCCAGCCGCCGCTCGACCATCCCACGGCTCGGCCTCGTCGCCCGGCGGGTCTTCGGCGGCGGCGCGCAGGCCTCGGTCAGCACCGCGGCCAGCCGGACCGCGGCCGCCTCGCGGTTGCGCCACTGCGAGCGGAACTCCGAGGCCTGGACCACCAGCACCCGGCCGTCCACCAGCCGGCCCGCCAGCCGCTCCAGGGCGCGCTCGCGCCACACCTCGGGCAGCGCCTTCGAGGCGGCCACGTCGTAGCGCAGCTCGACCTTGCTGTCGGAAGTGTTGACGTGCTGGCCACCGGGGCCGGAGGAACGGGAGAAGCGCCAGACGAGCTCGGCGTCGGGGACGACCACCGACCCCCGTACGCGGATGGGCTCGGGCATGCGCCCATCATCCCGCGCCCGGCCCGCCCGGTCACCCGGTTATCCGGCACGCACCCCGAGCCCCGACAATGGCGGTGTGATCGAGCTCGGCTACTCCCTCTCCAACCGCTTCCCCGACCCCCCGCAGACCGACTACCGCACCGCCTCCGTGCACGCCCTGCGGTACGACCTCTTCTGCGGCGACGTGTACCTGGACGCCGAGGGCGCGGAGCTCTCCACCGCCTGGGGCTGGGTCCCGGTGCTCGACTTCGCGTGGGCGCTGTGCGACATCGCCGAGGAGCTGGACCGCGACCCGGCCGGCGGCCGGGCCGCCCGTGTCCAGACCGCCGACCTCGACTTCACCCAGAACACCGAGCTGCTGCGCTTCGCCCGCCGCTTCAACTGGGTCGAGGTCGGCGCCACCTGGCTGCCCGACGAGCCGCCCGCGGTGGTGCGCCACGCCGATCTGCGCCGCGAAGCACGGGACTTCCTCCAGGACACCCTCGCCGACCTGTTCGACATGCACCCCGACCTGGCCGACAACCCCAACATCTGGTCGCTCCAGGGCAGGTTCCGCCGGATCTGACCCGTACATTGCCCGCGCTTTGCCAGAGCTTGGCGCCCACGCGAAAGGGAGGATCCCCGGTGGAACCAATCCACCGGACGATTGCGTTGTCCCGGGAAAAGCGAACGAAGGGACAGCGATCACCATGCCAGTGAGCCTCTCCAAGGGTGGAAACGTCTCGCTGACCAAGGAGGCCCCGGGCCTGTCCGCGGTCTCGGTCGGCCTGGGCTGGGACGTCCGCACCACGACCGGCGCCGAATTCGACCTCGACGCCAGCGCCATCGTCCTGAACGCGGACGGCAAGGTGCTGTCCAACGGCCATTTCGTGTTCTTCAACAACACCAGCACGCCGGACGGCTCCGTCGTGCACACCGGTGACAACCGCACCGGCGAGGGCGTGGGCGACGACGAGTCGATCAACGTCGACCTGGCCGCCCTGCCCGCCGAGGCCGCCCGGATCACCTTCCCGGTCACGATCTACGACGGCGTCGCCCGCAGCCAGAACTTCGGCCAGGTCCGCAACGCCTACATCCGCGTGGTGAACGCCGCCGGCGGCGCCGAGCTGGCCCGGTACGACCTCTCCGAGGACGCCGCGACCGAGACCGCGATGATCTTCGGCGAGCTCTACCGCAACAACGGCGAGTGGAAGTTCCGCGCCGTCGGCCAGGGCTACGCCTCCGGCCTGGCCGGCATCGCCCAGGACTTCGGCGTCCAGATCTGACGCCCGGGCCCCGGGCCCGAAACGCCGCGGCGCGGAACGTCGGTCGATCCGACGTTCCGCGCCGCGGTCGCGTTCGCGGGGCGTCAGCGCGAGGCGCGCAGCTCCGGGAGCTGGATCAGCTCCGTCTCCTCCTCCGGCGTCAGGTCGACGACGGTCGGCTCGCCCTGCTCCGGCGCGGCACCCCCGGCGTCCCGGGCCCCGCGGGCCTCCTGCGCCTCCTGGGCCTCCTGCGCCTCGGCCAGCGCCTTCTCGGCCACCGCCTCGTCGCCCACCACGTCCGCCAGGTCCGTCCGCTCGTTCAGCTCGGCGACACTGCCGACCGCCGGAGCCGGGGCCGCCGCCCGCACCGCGGCACCCGGACTGCGCCCGAAGAAGCTGAAGCCCTGCCCGCGCGCCTGGCCGGACTGCCCCGGGCGCGGACGCTGCCGCTCGGCCGGAGCCGCGGGCGCGGCCGGCGCACCGCCCAGCTGGCCCACCGTGGCGGTCAGCACCGGCCGCACCGGAGCCGCCTTCACCGGAGTCGACGCCGGAGCCTGCCGCGCAGCCGACTCCGGCGTCGGGACGGACGGGGCCACCGGGGCCGGCACCGCGGAAACGGGCACGGCGGCAACCTGCTTCGGGAGCACCGGAGCCTGCGCGGCCCGCGCCGGCGCGACGGGAGCCGTCCGCGCCCGCAGCGCGACCTCCGCGCCCGCCGACCGCTCGCGCCGCTCCTCCTGGGCCCGCGCGCGCCGCTCCAGCAGCCGCAGCACGGCACCGGCACGGACGAACGCGGCCGGACTGGCCGGGTACTTCGGACGGCTCGCGGCCAGCGCCCGCTGCGCCGCCTCGGCCTCCTTGAGCGCCTGCTCGGCGACCAGCACGGCCCGCTCGCGCAGCAGGCGGGCGATCTCGGTCTCGGCCTTCGCCAGGCGCGACTTCTCCGCGGTCAGCCGCCGCCCGAACCGGGTGGCCCGCTCCTCCGCGACCTCCGCCGCGTACTCGGCCTCGGCGAGCTGCTCCTCGAAGCGCTCCTCGGCCCGCAGCCGCTGCGCGACGGACGTCTCGGCCGCGGCCCGGGCCGCCCTGTCGCGCTGCTTCAGCAGGACCGCGAAGCCGAGCGTCGCGGACACCGCCGCGACACCCACCGAGCGGACCAGGATGGTGTCCTGACTGAAAAGCAGAGCGGCCAGAGCTGCGACGAGGAGCACGCCGGCTGCGGTGGGGGGAAAGACCCGGCCGAGGACGGAGGAATGACGGTGGCGTCCGCGAGACATGCCAAGAAACTAGCGTGCGAATTGGGGCCGTGTCAGCCCAGGGTCCGCTTTGACCCTTGACACTGTGCAAGATTTACCGCACGTGCCCGGCACTTCACTCAAGATCACGACAACTGCCCAGCTCAGCGGTGCGAGGCAGCCGGGCCACCCGGATCGTCGTGGTTCTCCGGCAGCTTGCACACATGCTGGAGCCAGAGCGCCGTCGCGATCACCGCGGCGCCCGCGAGCACCGCGAGGCCGGCCGTCACGGCCTGGTCCTTGCGCGCCGGCACGTCCAGCTCGCCGAGCAGGTAGATGCCCGCCCCCGCGTAGATCCCGGTGACCACCGCCGACACGAGCGCGCTGGCCTGCCCGAGCACCACGGCCCGGGCCGCGAGCAGCGGATCGACCCGCTTCGCGCCGGGCTGGCGCTCCCGCACCGCCTTCAGCCGGCCCCGCAGCGAGATCGTGGTCGCCAGGAGGATCACCGCCACCGCGGCCAGCACCACCGGCGCCGCCGCCGGCACGGCCGGCAGGGTGTCCAGGGAGGCCCACAGCTTGGCACCGGCCCAGGACAGCGCCGTCGTGGCGGCGGTGATGCCGATCAGCAGGCGGAGGCGAAGCAGCTTCACGCGGAGGAGGTCCTTCCCGGGGTACCAGAGACGGCCGCCCGGGAGCCCGGAGCGGCGGCGCCAGGCCACCGTACCGGGCCCGGCCGGGCGGACACCCGCACGGACGGCGGACACCTACTCGGACGGCCGGGCCCCCACCCGAGTTCCCCGGCCACCGGGCCGCCGAACCGCTACTCCGGCAGCGTCAGGCGGATGTCGTCCCGCCGGCGCACGCCCTGCGCGTCCGGGCCGCCGAGCTTCTCCAGCAGCACGGAGACCTGCCCGTACCCGGGCACCTCGGCGTCCGGCTGGGCGTCCAGCCACGGCGCCAGCACGAAGGCCCGCTCGTGCGAACGCGGGTGCGGCAGCAGCAGCTGCGGGTCGTCGCTGACGACGCCCTCGTACGCCAGGATGTCGACGTCCAGGGTGCGCGCGCCCCAGCGGACGGTGCGCACCCGCCCGAAGGCGTCCTCGATCGCGTTGCCGCGCTCCAGCAGGTCGAGCGGCGGCAGCGAGGTGCGCAGCACGACGACCGCGTTGTAGTAGTTGGGCTGCTCGTCCGGCCCGCCGACGGCCTCCGTCTCGTAGACCGCGGAGACGGCCTTGATCCTCAGCCCGGGGGTGTCGGCGAGGGCGTCCACGGCCCCCTGCAGGGTGTCCAGGCGGTTGCCCAGGTTGCTGCCGAGGGCGACCACCGCGCAGCGCTGGCTGTGCAGGGTCGTGTCGGCGGAGTCCACCCGGCTCTCCAGGTCGAACGTGCTCGGCGAGGTGGTCGGGTCGCTGTTCATCGAGATTCCTCTGCATCGGGTACCGGGCGCACGGCTGCGGTCATGCGCGCGTCCGGTGGATGGTCACGGTCACGTCGTCGAACGGCACGGTGATCGGGGCGTCCGGCTTGTGGACGGTCACCTCGACCTCCTCGACCGCGTCGTGCTTGAGGCACTGGTCGGCGATGCGCTGCGCCAGGGTCTCGATCAGGTCGACCGGCTCCCCGGCGATGATCGCGGTGACCTCCTCGGCCACGATCCCGTAGTGCGCCGTGCGGGTCAGGTCGTCGCCGGACGCGGCCGGGCGGGTGTCCAGGTACAGGACGAGGTCGACCACGAAGGTCTGCCCCTCGACGCGCTCGCGCTCGAAGACGCCGTGGTGGCCCCGGGCTCGCAGACCCCGCAGGGTGACGCGGTCCAGCAAACGAATCACTGCTCCCAGTCGGACGGGCCCCGCCCGAGGAAAAGGCACGGACGAGCAGGGCGAAGGCGGGCGGCAGGCCCGCCACTCCGTTTCGAATCTACCCGCGGGCACGGACAACGTCTGACCGTCCTACCCGGCACGAACCGTCGCCACGCACGCCGATCCGGCGATTGACGTGAACGTTCGGTGACCGATTCGAAATTCCCGGGCGACGCTTCGGCGGCGGTTTTCCCCGGCTCGCCCGGTCAGTCCTCGTCGTCCTCGTCTCCGCTGGTCAGCACGGGTGAACCGTGGTGCGACCAGAGCTTCCACCCGGCCGGGGTGCGCCGGAAGAGATTCGTCGAGACGACCTTTCCGCCGACCAGCGGACCGAGTTCGCCCTCCTCCTCGGCCTCCCCGCCGGAGAGGATGTTCTCGGTGCACGTGACAAGGGCCACATCGCCGTGCACCTCGGCCTCGACGTCGGTCAGGAAGAACTGGATGTACTCGGTGTTCATCATGATCAGCATGTACGACCGGGTCACCTGGGCCCGGCCGCGCAGCACCGGCCAGCCCGGGTGCACGCACACCACGCCGCCCTTGTCGTCCGCGTCCGCGGCGCCCAGCCAGGCGTCCTCGACCGCCTCCAGGTCCCCGCGCTCCAGCGCCTCGTAGAGCGCCCGGTTCGCCGCGAGCACGGCCTCCACGTCCGCCTCTCGCGCCCGTCCCGCCGCGGCCCCGCTCAACCTGCCATCACCTGCCACAGACCCTCCCGTTCTACCCCAACCGGGCCGCGCGCTGCCAGGCCGCGACCACCCGGACGGCATCCGCCGTCCCGGACACGTCGTGCACCCGCACCGCCCAGGCCCCGGCCCGGGCCGAGAGCACCGACACCGCAGCGGTCGCGTCGTCGCGCTCCCTGGCCGGGCGCAGCTCCCCGGTTTCCGGGTCGGCGAGCAGCGTACCCAGGAACCGCTTGCGCGATGCGGCGACGAGGACGGGACGGCCGAGCGCGGTGAGCGCGTCCAGCCGCCCGAGCAGCGCCCAGTTGTGCTCGGGGGTCTTGGCGAAGCCCAGCCCCGGGTCGAGGATCAGCTGCTCCTCCTTGACGCCGGCCGCCGCCAGCGCGTCCACCCGCGCGGTCAGCTCGGCGACGACGTCCCCGACGACGTCGCCGTACACGGCCAGCCGGTCCATGTCGGCGGACTGCCCGCGCCAGTGCATCACCACGAACGGCACGCCGGTCTCGGCGACGACGTGCGCCATGGCCGGGTCGGCCAGCCCGCCGGAGACGTCGTTGACGATCGCGGCACCGGCCGCCACGGCCCGCTCGGCGACGGAGGCGCGCATGGTGTCGATGGAGACCACGACCCCGGCGTCGGCCAGCTCGCGCACGACGGGCAGCACCCGGGCGAGTTCCTCCTCCTCGGTCACCCGCTGGGAGCCGGGCCGGGTGGACTCGCCGCCGACGTCCACCAGGTCCGCGCCGCGGGCCCGGAGCGCGAGCCCGTGCGCGATCGCGCGGGCCGGGTCGTGCCACAGCCCGCCGTCCGAGAAGGAGTCGGGCGTGACGTTGACCACGCCCATCACGGCGCAGCGGCCGAGCCGCGGCAGTCCGGCCGGAACGGAGAAGGACGGCGTATCGCTCATGCGCCCGCCTCGCTTCGCTCGGCGAGGGCATTCGCCCACGCGCGCCCTCCAATGATTCGCTCGCTGCGCTCGCTCATGCGCCCATTATCGAACGGGGCCCCCGCCGAGGATTCTCGGCGGGGGCCCACTGGGTCCTGCGGTGCCCGGATCGGGCCCGGTGCCTCAGGCGGCCTCGGTGACCTCGCGGGCGACGGAGTCCGGCATCAGGCCCTCGCGCTGGCGCTTGCGGCCGAAGCGCGGCATGCCGAGGGTGATGAAGGCCTCGGCCTGCATCGCGGCGAAGCCGATCCGCGGCAGGTCCCGGGTGCTCGGGAACACCAGGAAGCGCGGCTCCCACTCGGGCTGGAACTTGGCGTTGAACTTGTACAGCGACTCGATCTGGAACCAGCGCGACAGGAAGACCAGCAGGCCGCGCCAGGCCCGCAGCACCGGTCCGGCGCCGATCCGCTCGCCGCGGGCCAGCGCCGAGCGGAACATCGCGAAGTTCAGCGACACCCGGCGCACGCCCAGGTCGGGCACGGCCTGCAGGGCGGCGACGATCAGCAGCTCGTTCAGGCCGGGGTCGGCCGCGCGGTCGCGGCGCATCAGCTCCAGCGAGATGCCGTCCGGGCCCCAGGGCACGAAGTGCAGCACGGCCTTGAGGTCGTCGCCGGCCTCGCCCTCCTCGGGCGCCTTGTGGGCGGTGACCACGACGCAGTCGTCGTCGAGCGGGTCGCCGAAGCGGCCGAGGGCCATGGAGAACCCGCGCTCGGTGTCGGTGCCGCGCCAGCGGGCGGCGGCGTCGGCGATCCGGAACTTCTCGTCGAGGGTGAGGTCGCGGACGCGGCGCACCTTGCAGGAGTAGCCGTTGCGCTCGATCCGCTTGACCATCTGGCGGACGTTGCGCATGGCGCGGCCGGAGAGCGAGAACGCCGCGGTGTCGACGATCGCCTCGTCGCCCAGCTCCAGCGCGTCCAGGCCCGCCTCGCGGGTCCAGACCTCGCCGCCGACCTCGCTGCAGCCCATGACGGCCGGCACCCAGGCGTGCTCGCGGGCCTCGGCCATGAAGACCTTGATCGCGCCGGGCCAGGCCTCGACGTCGCCGACCGGGTCGCCGGAGGCGAGCATCACGCCGGAGACCACCCGGTAGGAGATGGCGGCCTTGCCGGTGGGCGAGAACAGCACGCTCTTGTCGCGGCGCAGCGCGAAGTAGCCGAGCGAGTCGCGCTCGCCGTGCCGGTCGAGCAGGCCGCGGACCTTCTCCTCGTCCTCCGGGGTGAGCTCGGGCTTCGGCTTGCCCGGGCGCAGCGCCAGGTAGGCGGTGGTGAAGGCGGTCAGCAGGCCGAGCCCGCCGAGCAGGTAGGCGACCAGGTCGGACATCCGCTCGTTGTTGTAGCGGATCGGGCCCTCGAAGCCGAAGAGGCCGTAGGCGACGTGCTCCAGCCGCTCGTAGAGGCCGGGGTGGCCGAGCTCGTAGCGGGTCCGGACGCTGACGATCATGAGGCCGAGCAGGACGCTGACGGTGCCCATGACGATCAGGTTGACCAGCGCGCGCCAGCGGGTGCGCGGGTCGGCCTTGGCGTAGAACTCGCGACGGTGCACGAGCATCACGGCGAAGACGACCAGGGAGACGACGGCCGGGCCGATCTGGTGCCAGCGCACGATGTGCAGCGCGGCACCGACCGGCAGCAGGACGCAGACCGCACGCCAGGCCCGGCGCTTGCGCCGGCGCAGCGCGTGCGCGAGCAGCACCAGCAGGAGGCCGATCATCAGCGTGCCGACCGCGGCCAGGGAGGTGGTCCCACCCGGCAGCTGTCCGGCGACGGTGTGCATCTTGGTGTGCCGGAGCTTGGGGAACACCGCACTGGCGATGTCCACCAGCCCGATCAGCAGACAGGCGTAGCCGACCGCACCGGGCAGCCAGGCCCTCGGGACGGCAGCGGCCTGGTTGCGCAGCGTCTGCAGACCGCGGCGGCGGCGCGGCTGCTCGGGGCTCGGCTCATCGGACACGGGAACACTCATGGGAGCTCAGCGTAGAGGCTGCGTGGGGCTGTCCTGTCACTCCGGGGGAGCACGTGTGATGGACCTTCATGCCTTTTCCTTCATCAGGCCATACGCGCACAAAGGAACCGGAAACGGACGGTAAACCGGTGCCGCGGCGCGCTGCGATCGAGCCGGGGGTGGGAGCCGGGGCCGCCGTCGCACGGTGCGACGAGGACCTCCGGGACGCGTTACGTACGGTGGACGCCGCATTCTAGGGCGCCGGTTGCCCCCCGCTCGTCCCCGGCCTCGCCGGACGGCCCCGGCCTCCGGACAGCCTAGTCGCGGTGGCCGCAGCTGACGGATCGCCAGACGATGAGGCGTGCACCGACAGGGTCCCATCGGAAGGCCGACGGCATGGAACTGACCAGCGACGCGCTGGTGGACTCGCTGCTCGCACTCGGCGCTGCGGCTCTCCTCACCACACTCTGGATCTGGCCCAGGCTCGCCCGGCAGCGCCCGCTGCCGGTCCTCGGCCGGATCGGCCTGCTGACGGTCACCCAGGCCTCGGTGCTGGCCGTGCTGGCGCTGTCGGTGAACAACTCCTTCGGGTTCTACACGTCCTGGGACGACCTGCTCAGCCCCGGCGGTGCCAAACTGGTCCTGACCAGCAACGAGAACCACAAGGGCGGCACCCCGGTCTCGGACGCGCTGGTCCAGCCCACCAACGAGGGCGGCCTGGAGTCGGTCCCGAACCTGCCCAAGGGCGCCCCCGAGGAGGTCGGCAGGATCGAGTCGGTCCGGGTCAGCGGCAAGGAGACGGGCTACTCCGACCAGATGTTCGTCTACCTGCCCCCCGAGTACTTCGACCCGAAGTTCGCGCTGGTCCGCTTCCCGGTCATGGTGGGCATCGCCGGCTTCCCCGGCACCACGCTGAACATGCTGAAGGAGCTGCCGGTCGTCCAGACCGCGGCGGACCTCCAGAAGAACGGCAAGATGCCGCCGACCATCGTCGTCCTGGCCCGCCCGACGGTCGCCCCGCCGCGCGACACCGAGTGCGTGGACGTCCCCGGCGGCCCGCGCACCGAGACCTGGTTCGTCAAGGACCTCCCGGAGGCGCTGGGCTCCACCTACCGGACCGGCCGCTCGGCGGGCTCCTGGGGCGTCTTCGGCTACTCGACCGGCGGCAGCTGCGCGATGCGGCTGGCGATGCGCTTCCCCAACGTCTACGGCAGCGCGGTCGGCCTGCACGGGGACTTCACCGTGCGCGAGGACCAGTTCACCGGCGGCAACCTCTTCAACGGCGACAAGGGCCTCGCCCAGCAGAGCGACCTCGGCTGGCGGCTGCAGAACCTCCCGGCCCCGCCCCTCAACCTCCTGGTGGTCTCCACCCGCAAGGAGGCCGACTACCCGCAGACCGTCCAGTTCGTCGAACAGGCCCAGCAGACCGCCGCGAGCAACCCCCAGTTCAAGGCCGAGTCGCTGTACCTGGACGACGGCGGCCACAACTGGGACAGCTGGATCCGGGAACTGCCGGCCTCGCTGGAGTGGATGGGCTCGCACCTCGGGTGACGCGCGCGGGTGATTACCCGCCGGTCGGGCCACCCGGCCGCCGACACCGGGGGAACGTATCGCGACCGCCCGTCCGGCCCCCGGAGGGCGCCGTCCGGATCCGCGCAGGAGGCGCCGTGCTGAGCACCCGCTCGCTCTTCAACGAGATCTACCGCAACGACGAGGCCTACCAGCTGTTCTGCAGCATCGCGGCCGGCGGCGAGGACCAGGGCGGCTGGGAGAACGAGCGGATCACCACGCTCACCCGGGACCCGGTCCTCGCCCCGAAGGTCGCCCGGCACGGCGCCGACGAGCGCAAGCACGGCCGGATCTTCACCCAGCTGCTGAGCAAGCGCGGCCTGCCCAAGGTCGCCGTCCCGGCCGACGCCGACTACTGCATGCTGCTGGAGGCCAAGGGCGTCGGCCTGTCCCACGAACGGCTGAACAGCGACCTCCCGCTGTCCGACCGCGAGATCATCACCTACCTCGCGCACAGCCGGGTCACCGAGCAGCGCGCGGCCGAGCAGATGCGCCAGCTGGTCAAGGTGTACGGGGACAACCCCGACCTCGGCCGCGCGATGCGGATGATCTCCGCCGACGAGGACAACCACCTCGCGTACTGCCACGAGGAGCTGCTGCGGCTGCGGGCCGAGGGGTACGGCCCGTACATCCGGCACGTCCTGGAGACCTGCGCCCGCGGCGAGATCCGCACCCACCGGGACGTCGGCCTCGCCGTGACCGCCCGGATGGCCCGGATCCTGGGCTGGCCGCGCTGGCAGCTGGCGGTCGTCACCCTCGGGGTGCGCGCCCTCTACCTGTACGACCGCGCGATCGGCTGGCGGCGGATGGTGCGGCTGCGGATGCCCGAGCGCCGCAACGCCCTGGGCACCCCGGCACCCCCGCACGCCGAGCACGAGGCGCTCTGAGCGCCTCCAGGGGCCCTGGCGGCCCCTAGCGCCCGATGATCAGGCTCATCGCCTCGGCCCGCGTGGCCGGGTCGCGCAGCTGCCCGCGGACGCAGGACGTGATGGTCTTGGCGCCCGGCTTGCGGATGCCGCGCATCGACATGCACATGTGCTCGCACTCGACGACGACGATGGCACCCCGGGGCTCCAGGATCCGCATCAGCGCGTCGGCGACCTGGCTGGTCAGCCGCTCCTGCACCTGCGGACGGCGGGCGTAGACGTCGACCAGCCGGGCCAGCTTGGACAGGCCGGTGATCTTGCCGCTGGTGGACGGGATGTACCCGACGTGCGCCACCCCGCGGAACGGCACCAGGTGGTGCTCGCAGACGGACGTCAGCTCGATGTCCTTCACGAGCACCATCTCGTCGTGGCCGAGGTCGAAGGTCGTCGTCAGGACGTCCTCGGGCTCCTGCCACAGGCCCGCGAATATCTCCTTGTAGGCGCGCGCGACGCGGGCCGGCGTCTCCAGCAGGCCCTCGCGGTCCGGGTCCTCCCCCACGGCGAGCAGGAGCTCGCGCACGGCGTTCTCGGCCCGCTTCTGGTCGAAGGTCCCGACGGTGGCCGGACCGTCGAGAGTCACCGGGTCGATCATGCGGGCCTCGCTTACTAGGGGGAACGTCGGGGCGAACAGCACGGATGCCGCGCCTCCAGGGTACAAACCCTGGTGACGCGGCATCCATTCCGTCCCGGGCTCCGCCGGGAGCGCCGGATCAGCCCTCCGCGGGCGGCTCGGCGGTCGGCAGCGGCGGGAGCTTCACGATGTCGACCGGAGCGGTGTCGGCCGTGGCGGCGGCGCCGTTGGTGAGCGCCAGCTCCTTGGGCGACTGCACCGGCGGCCGGGTGGACGGCGTGCGGCGGGAGGAACCCGTCCAGGCCGGCCGGGTCGGACGCTTGACGATCGGGGCGAAGATCTCGGCGATCTGCTCCTTGTTCAGGGTCTCCTTCTCGAGGAGCTCCAGGACCAGGTTGTCGAGCACGTCGCGGTTCTCGACCAGGATCTCCCAGGCCTCGTTGTGCGCGCTCTCGATGAGCTTCTTGACCTCTTCGTCGACCAGCCCGGCGACCTCTTCCGAGTAGTCGCGCTGGTGGCCCATCTCGCGGCCCAGGAAGGGCTCCGAGTTGTCGCTGCCGAACTTGATCGCGCCGAGGCGCTCGGTCATGCCGTACTGGGTGACCATGGCCCGGGCCGTCGCGGTGGCCTTCTCGATGTCGTTCGAGGCACCGGTGGTCGGGTCGTGGAAGACCAGCTCCTCCGCCGCGCGGCCGCCCAGCATGTAGGCCAGCTGGTCGAGCATCTCGTTGCGGGTGGTGGAGTACTTGTCCTCGTCCGGCAGCACCATCGTGTAGCCGAGGGCCCGGCCGCGGGACAGGATGGTGATCTTGTGGACCGGGTCGCTGTACTGGCAGGCCGCCGCGACCAGGGCGTGGCCGCCCTCGTGGTACGCGGTGATCTTCTTCTCCTTGTCGGACATGATCCGCGTGCGCTTCTGCGGACCGGCCACGACGCGGTCGATCGCCTCGTCCAGGATGCCGTTGTCGATCAGCTTCTTGTCCGAGCGGGCGGTCAGCAGAGCGGCCTCGTTGAGGACGTTCGACAGGTCCGCGCCGGTGAAGCCGGGGGTGCGCTTGGCGACGGCCGACAGGTCGACGTCGGGCGCGATCGGCTTGCCCTTCTGGTGCACCTTGAGGATGTCCAGGCGGCCCTGGAGGTCGGGGCGCTCCACCGCGATCTGGCGGTCGAAGCGGCCCGGGCGCAGCAGCGCCGGGTCTAGGATGTCGGGGCGGTTGGTCGCGGCGATCAGGATCACGCCGCCCTTGACGTCGAAGCCGTCCATCTCGACCAGCAGCTGGTTGAGGGTCTGCTCGCGCTCGTCGTGACCGCCGCCGAGGCCCGCGCCGCGGTGCCGGCCGACGGCGTCGATCTCGTCGACGAAGACGATCGCCGGGGCGTTCGCCTTGGCCTGCTCGAAGAGGTCGCGGACGCGGCTGGCGCCGACGCCGACGAACATCTCGACGAAGTCCGAACCGGAGATGGAGTAGAACGGCACCCCGGCCTCGCCCGCGACGGCTCGCGCCAGCAGGGTCTTGCCGGTGCCGGGCGGGCCGTAGAGCAGCACGCCCTTGGGGATCTTGGCGCCGACGGCCTGGAACTTGGCCGGCTCCTGCAGGAACTCCTTGATCTCGTGGAGCTCCTCGACCGCCTCGTCCGCGCCTGCGACGTCGGAGAAGGTGGTCTTGGGGGTGTCCTTGGTGAGCAGTTTGGCCTTGGACTTGCCGAACTGCATGACCCGGGAGCCGCCGCCCTGCATCTGGTTCATCAGGAACAGGAAGACCAGGACGATGATCACGATCGGCAGCATCGACAGCAGCAGGCTGACGAAGGTGCTCTGCTTCTCCGGGCTGATGGTGTAGCCCTCGGCGAGCGTGTTCGGGTCGTTGTCGTTGATCTGGGCCTGGAGCTTGTCGGCGATCGCGACACCCTGGTCGCCGATGTACGAGGCCTGGAACTTGCTGCCGGACGGGGTCTTGCCCGTACCGGCGTTGGACAGCGTGGCGCCGTCCTTCAGCTGGATCTTGATCGTGTTCGAGTCACCGGTGGTGATCTGCGCCGACTTGACCTGCTTCGCGTCGATCGCTGCGACGACCTGACCGGTGTCCACCGTCTTGTAGCCGTTCGAGTCCGAAACGACCTGCATCAAAACGATGACGGCGAGGACGGCCAGCACGATCCACATGATCGGCGCACGGAAGTATCGCTTGACGTCCATCCATGCGGGGCGTTGCCGCCCCGTCCCTCCTGCCACTCAGCGGCGCCGGGGGGCTGTGGGCCGCGGCGCATCCGGAATCGGTGCTCATGTGAAGAGCGGTTTATTGGACCGTACCGCAGTCGGCCCCGCCCATGGCGGGAGCACGGCGACACGGTTGTGGTTCTTTGTCCCCCCGGTCAACGGGCGGGAACAACGTACTGTTCCCGCCCGTAACCCGAACGGGGCCCTCAGCCGCCGTAGACGTGCGGGGCGAGGGTGCCGATGAACGGCAGGTTGCGCAGCTTCTCCGCGTAGTCCAGGCCGTAGCCGACCACGAACTCGTTGGGGATGTCGAACCCGACGTACTTGACGTCGATCTCGACCTTGGCCGCGTCCGGCTTGCGCAGCAGGGTGCAGACCTCCAGCGAGGCCGGACCGCGCGAGCCCAGGTTGCCCAGCAGCCAGGACAGCGTCAGACCGGAGTCGATGATGTCCTCGACGATCAGGACGTCCCGGCCGGCGATGTCGGTGTCGAGGTCCTTGAGGATCCGCACCACGCCGGAGGACTTCGTACCCATGCCGTAGGACGACACGGCCATCCAGTCCATGGTGACCTGCGAGTGCAGGGCACGGGCGAGGTCGGCCATGACCATCACGGCCCCCTTGAGGACGCCGACGATCAGCAGGTCCTTGCCTGCGTAGTCCCGGTCGATGCGCTCCGCCAGCTCCAGGAGCTTGGCGTCGATCTCGTCCTTGCTGATGAGCACCTTCGCGAGGTCAGCGCCCATGTCGTTCTGGTCCACCGGGGATACGTCCTCAAACGTTCGGGGTCTGTGTGGCCGGCGGCCGGCTCCCCCGGGGCATGCCCGCCCGTCAGTCGCCCTGCCGCCGAAAGACCAGCGTGCCACACCGGCGGGTGGCCTCGACGCCCCCGGGTAGGTGCAGCGGTCCCTGACCCCGCCATCCGGTGACCAGCAGGTCGACGGTTTCCAGGTGACGGGCGAACAGGTCGCCGGCCGGGCAGCCGGCCCGGAGCGCCGCCCGGCGCAGCACCCGGCGGCGGACGGCGGACGGCAGCTCCGCCAGTTTGGCGGCGTCCAGGGTGCCTTCGCCGGTCCGGAGGTCCCGCTCGGCCAGGGCGGCCCACTGGTCGAGCGCGTCGGCGTCGTCGCGGAACAGCCGGGCGGTGCGGGCCAGGGCCTCGACCACGCCGCCGCCCAGGTGCTTCTCCAGCACCGGCAGCACCTCGTGGCGCACCCGGGAGCGGGTGTAGGCGGGGTCGCAGTTGTGCGGGTCGTCCCAGACCGGGATCGCCTGGGCGGAGCAGGCCTGCCGGGTGGCGGCCCGGTCCAGCTCCAGCAGCGGGCGGCGGTAACGGCCCTTCTGGGCGGGCATCCCGGCCAGCGAACGGGCGCCGGAGCCGCGGGCCAGGCCCAGCAGGACGGTCTCGGCCTGGTCGTCGCGGGTGTGGCCGAGCAGCACCGCGATCGCGCCGTGGCGCTCGGCGGCCTCGTCCAGGGCGGCGTAGCGGGCGTCCCGGGCGGCCGCCTCCGGGCCGCCGCCGCGGCCCACCCGGACCGAGATCGCCTCGACCGGGTCCAGGCCCAGCGAGCGCAGCCGCTCGGCCACCTGGGCGGCGCGCTCGTCGGAGCCCTCCTGGAGGCCGTGGTCGACGGTGACGGCGCCGACCCGCAGACCGATCTTGGGGGCCTCGAAGGCGGCGGCGATGGCGAGCGCCATGGAGTCCGCGCCGCCGCTGACGGCGACCAGGACGAGCGGCGAGCCGGGGGCGGCCGGGGTGCGGGGCAGCCCGGACGGGTGGCGGGCGGCGTTGCCGATCAGCGTGGTGCCGACGGCGGCACCGACCAGCGGCGCGTCGGCCGCGCGCTCGCGGGCCTCGCGGGCGGGTGCGGTGAAGGTGGAACCGGCCTCGGCGGCGAGGTCGGTGAGCGTGCGGCGGACGGCCAGGCGTATCGCGGCGACGGCGGGGTGTGGGCCCACGGCGGACGACTCCTCGACGGAGGGGGGACAGGACGGCGGTGGGCGCGGCGGGGACCGCGCACATGTGAGCACCCTGTTACCGGGCGCTCACAGATGGTGGCAGAAAGGAGCGACCCGCTACGCCACCCGCGCCACCGGTACGACCACCGTCCCACGTTCGGGTGAATGGAGAAACGTATCTTCTCCCTCGGTCTGCCCGATTGGACCACTCGTACGAACGGGTTTGAAACCCGGTTGACCGCCGCCGACCGGCGGCGGTCCGCTGCTGCCCCGTCAGCGGGCGACGCGGGCGACCCAGGCGGCCGGGTCGTGGATCTCCTCCTTGGTCGGGAGGGTGTTCGGGGACGTCCAGACCCGGTTGAACCCCTCCATCCCGACCTGCTCCACGACGCCCCGGACGAACACCGCGCCGTCCTGGTACTGGCGCAGCTTGGCGTCCATCCCGAGCAGCCGGCGCAGGAGCAGGTCCAGCCGGTTCGCGCCGCGGTCCCGGCGCTGCTGGAACTTCTCCCGGATCTCCGCGACCGTCGGCACCACCGACGGGCCGACCCCGTCCATCACCACGTCCGCGTGGCCCTCCAGCAGCGACATGACCGCCGTCAGCCGGCCCAGGATCTCGCGCTGCGCGGGCGTCTGCACGACCTCCAGCAACCCGGTGGACGCCCCGGCGGGCTCGCGGCCGCCGACGCCCGACAGGCCGCCGCCCAGCGCGCCGGCCGCGTCGCGCAGGCGGTCCAGCAGGGCGCCCGGGTCGACGTCCGTCTCGGTCAGGAAGGACTGCACCTCGGACTGGATGTGGTCGCGCAGCCAGGGCACCGCCGTGAACTGCGTGCGGTGGGTCTCCTCGTGCAGGCACACCCAGAGCCGGAAGTCGGACGGGTCGACGTCCAGCTCCCGCTCGACGTGCACGATGTTCGGCGCGACCAGCAGCAGCCGGCCCGGGCCGGGCCCATCCGGGCCGAGGCGCGGCTTGTCGAACAGGGCGGCCGGACTGTCCGGCGCCTCCAGCGAGGGCTCCGCGGGGGCGAAGGTCTCGTACTGGCCGAGCACCCTGGTCGCCAGGAACGCCAGCAGCGCGCCGACCTCGATGCCGGTGGCCTTCTCCCCGACCGAACCGAGCACGCCCGCGGCCGGGCCGTTCGCCCGGCGGGCCTGGAGCTTCTCCACCAGCGGCTGGACGACCGTACGGAACCCCGCCACGTTGGCCCGCACCCACCCGGGGCGGTCCACCACGAGCACGGGCGTCGCGACGGCGTCCGCCAGGCTCGTCGAACGCATCCCGGTGAACGCCCGCACGTGCTCCTCGGCCGCCAGGGCGTGCCGGCGCAGCTCGGCGACCACGGCCGCCGCCTCCGCACGGCTCACCTCCGGCCCCGGCCGCACCAGCCGGGTCGCGGTAGCGACCGCGAGATTCCAGTCGACCATGTCAGATCCGCCACTCGCGCTCGTCATGCCCTCACCGTACGTGCTCCGCCCCGCCCGGGGCAGCCACCGGCCCCACCCACGCCCTGCCCCATCCCGTCACCCCCCAACCACATCCGCCCCGGCCCCTCCGGGAGCCGACCGAACGGCCCGGCGCGCAACGATCGAAGGGCGCGGGCGGGGCCCAGGAGCGACGGGGGCGTGGCCCGAGCGCCCCTGGCGAGGCGGACCGCACTCGGCCGGCAGGCGGGCCGGCGTTTCGGCCGACGCGTTCGCCCGCCTTGGGGCCGCCGAGGGGACGCCGGAGGTGCGCCGCACGAGCGGCGACCGCCGACGCCGCTGGCGCCGCACGCGCTCGCCAGCGGTTGGTGGGCACGGGCCGACGAGGGCACCGTCCTCGGCGCAGCGGCCACCGATCGACGTACGCGGCACCAGCCCCGCGCCGGTTGGCGAGGACGGGCCGACGAGGGCACCGTCCTCGGCGCAGCGGCCGCCGATCGACATGTGCGGCACCGGAGGCGGACCGCCGACACCGTGCTGCCACCCCACGAGCCCCGCTGCCGGGCGGCCTATCGCGGCCAGGCGGGGCGCGCCGCCCACGTCCGCAGGGCGGTCAGTGGCAGCCGCAGGAGGTGAGGCGGGCGGCCACACGGTCGAGGGCGGCGCGGGCGGCGTCGGCGTCGGCGTCGGTGCGGGCCATGACGGCGAAGGCGAGGAGGCGGCCGTCGGCGTCGACGACCGTCCCGGCGAGGGTGTTGACGCCGCTCAGGGTGCCGGTCTTGGCGTGGATCAGGCCGGCCGCGTCGGCGGCGCCCGAGCCGGCGCCGTAGCGCTTGCCGAGGGTGCCGGTGAAGCCGGCGATCGGGAGGCCGGTGAGGACCGGGCGCAGGGTGGGGTGCTGGTCGGAGGCGGCCAGGGTGAGGAGCTGGACCAGGACGGCCGGCGGGATCGCGTTGCCGCGGTGCAGGCCGCTGCCGTCGTTGAGGGTCACGTTCGTCGTCGTCACACCGAGCCGGCCGAGCTCCTGCTTCACCGCGGTCGCGGCGCCCTCGAAGCTGGCGGGCTGGTGGGCGGCGATGGCCGCCTGGCGGGCGATCGCCTCGGCGATGGTGTTGTCCGAGGTGGTCAGGAGCCGTTCGACCAGCCGGGCGATCGTCGGCGAGTCGACCCGGCCGAGGACGGGGGCGGTGGCGGCGGCCGGGGCGGCGGCGGGCTTGGCCTTGCCGTCGACGGTGATGCCCTGGGCCTTGAGCAGGGCCGCGAAGGCGTCGGCGGCCGCGAAGGCCGGGTCGGCGACGCGCGCCGGCGCGTCCTCGCGGCTCTTCGGGTCGGCCTTGCCCTCGTCGACCATCAGCGGGACGACCAGCGGGATGTTCTCCGCGTCGTAGTTCTCGTGCCGCGGGCTGCCCGTGTACATCGACAGGTCGTAGTCCAGCCGGACCGTCGTCGTCCCGGTCTCCTTCAGGGCGGCGGCGGTCTGCCGGGCGAGCGCGTCGAGCGAGGCGGGGGCGGTGTCGGCGTCCGCGGGCCGGCCGGCGATCTGCACCTGATCGGCGGGCAGCACGGTGAGCGTAGGGTCGCCGCCACCCACGAGGGTGATCGCGCCGGGGTCGGCCCCCTTGACCACCCGGGTGGCGAGCCGGGTGTCGCCGGGGATCAGCGAGAGGGCCGCGACCGTGGTGGCGAGCTTGGTGGTGGAGGCCGGCGTCGCCGGGGTGTTCTCGCCGGAGCCGTACAGGAGTCTGCCGTCGGCGGCGTCCCCGACGGCGACGGTGACCGTGCCGAGGCTGCGGTCGCCAAGGGCGGCGGCGAGCGCCTGCTGGAGGCCCTGGGCGGTGGGCTGCGCGGTCTTGTCCCGGCCCGCCTCGACGGCGGCCAGGACGGCGCCCGGCGCCGGGGCCGGGCGGGCTAGCGGGGACGCGCTGCCGCCCGGGGCGGGGGTGCCGCCCTTGGTGGCCGGGGCGGACGTGCCCTGGCTGCCGGGGTCGCCGGAGCGCTTGCCCTTGCCGTGGCCGTTCCTGCCCTGGTCGCCCTGCCCCTGGTCGCCTTGGTCGTCCTGGTTGCCCTGACCGCCCTGGCCCCCTTGTCCGCCCTGGCCGCGGCCGCCGTCGCCGTGCCCGGCGCTGTGCCCGCCCGGCGTCGGGGACGGCTGCGCGTAGGCACCGCCGCCCGAGGCCAGGACCGTCCCGGTGACCAGCAGCGCCACCCCGAACAGTCCCGCGGCCGTCCCCCTGCGGCGGCGCCCCGCCCCGACCCCTGCTCCCACCGACCGGCCCCTTTCCCGAGCACTCGCTCCCGTAGGAGACACTTGGATTCTGTCAGTCCCTACCTTGGAGGAACCGTTGGAGTTCGACGTCCTTATCGAAATCCCGAAGGGCTCTCGTAACAAGTACGAGGTCGACCACGAGACCGGCCGTCTGCGGCTCGACCGGATGCTCTTCACCTCGACCCGCTACCCGGCCGACTACGGCTACGTGGAGGGCACGCTCGGCGAGGACGGCGACCCGCTGGACGCGCTGGTGATCCTGGACGAGCCGACCTTCCCCGGCTGCCTGATCAAGTGCCGCGCGATCGGCATGTTCCAGATGACCGACGAGGCCGGCGGCGACGACAAGCTGCTGTGCGTCCCGGCGACCGACCCGCGCTGGGAGCACCTGCGGGACATCCACCACGTGTCGGAGTTCGACCGTCTGGAGATCCAGCACTTCTTCGAGGTCTACAAGGACCTGGAGCCCGGCAAGTCCGTCGAGGGCGCCAACTGGGTCGGCCGCGCCGAGGCCGAGGCCGAGGTCACCGCTTCGATCAAGCGCCTGGCGGACCAGGGCGGCCACTGAGCCGTCGTTCCGATCTCGATCGAGACCGGTTCGAGGTAGTTCGAGATAGGTCGAGGTAGGTCGGGACAGCCCGGGGCCGGGGTTCGCGGAGAGTCTTCCGCGGCCCCGGCCCTTGCCGTGTCCGGGGCCCTGACGCATCGTTGTTTACCGACGGACTGTCGGCAAGATGTCCGATTAGGTTAGGCTAACCAAAACTGCCGGGCCCGATTCCGATCCCTGGAGGCCGCATGCCCACGCCCGAGCCCGTCCCGTTCTCCACCGTGCTCCGCACCGCCAGCAGCGAGGAGCACGAGGCCGCGGAGCAGTCGTCGTTCATGAGCCACCTGCTCGGCGGGCGGCTCGGGGTCGAGGCCTACGCGGACCTCACCGGCCAGCTCTGGTTCGTCTACCGGGCGCTGGAGGGCCGCGCGGAGCAGCTCGCGCAGCACCCGCTGGCCGGCCCGTTCATCGACCGGGCGCTGCTGCGCACCGCCGCCATCGAGCGCGACCTGGCGCACCTGCGCGGGCCGCGGTGGCGGGACGGGCTGGAGCCGCTGCCGGCCACCGCCGCCTACGTGGCGCGGGTGGAGGAGCTGGCCGCCGAGTGGCCGGCCGGGTACCTCGCGCACCACTACACCCGCTACCTGGGCGACCTCTCCGGCGGGCAGATCATCCGCGGCGTGGCGGAGAAGACCTGGGGCTTCGAGCGCAAGGGCGACGGCGTCCGGTTCTACGTCTTCGAGGAGGTCGAGAACCCGGCGGCCTTCAAGCGCGAGTACCGGGCCAAGCTGGACGCGGCCGGGCTGGCGATGGACGAGATGGAGCGCCGCCGGGTGGTCGAGGAGTGCAAGCGCGCCTTCGTCCTCAACGGCGCGATCTTCCACGACCTGGACGCGCGCTACCCGCTCGCGTCGTAACCGGGCCCCGGCTCGACCGGAAGGCCCCGGCGGGAGTCGCCCGCCGGGGCCTTCGCGCGTCCCGGGGGTGCGTCAGGACTGCGCGGTCCGTCGGCCGCGGACGAAGGCGGTGGCGCCGCCGCCGACGAGCAGGAGACCGGCGGCGGTGGCCAGCAGCGGGGCCACCGGGGTGCCGGAGCCGGTCGCGGCGAGCACGCCGCCGCCCGGGCCGCCGAGGCCCGAGGTCGTCAGCGAGGCGCCGCCGGCCGCGCCCGTGCCCGAACCCTGGCCGCCGGCGGCCGAGTCGGTACCGGAGCCGCTGGTCACGCCGGCCGGCCGGGCGGTCGGGAGCTGGGCGTTCCCGTCGAAGGCCAGCGTGGCGCTGACCGGGTCCAGGGCCGTCCCCTCCGGGTAGTTGGCGAACACCGGCACGCCCTCGGCGGTGAGCGTCGCCGGAACGGCGGACAGCGTCACCACGCCGTTGACCGGCGTCAGGGCGGACTTGGGCACGTCGAGCCTGGCGATCCGGGCGCCGGTCAGCGAAGTCGGCTTGCCGTCCTGGGACTTGCCGTTCACGTCGGCGGTCAGGAAGGCGCCGTCGCGGTCGATCGCCAGGCCGAGCTTGGAGAGCGTGGTGTCGAGCGCGTAGCCGTCCTTGCCGGGGTGGGCGAGGAAGCGGACGGAGCCCGTGAAGCCGGCGGCGAGCGTGTGGTCGGCCGTGTTGTAGCCGCCGGTCGCACCGCCGAAGCGGTAGTCGGACGCGCCGCCGCCGAACTCGACCTTGCCGGCCGCCATCGGGCTCGCGAGGTACTTCCGGAAGCTGTCCTTGACCGTCCAGTCGAGGGTCCCGTTCACGACCGGCAGCCGCCCGGCGGCGGGCGTGCCGGTGCTGGTCGGCGTGCCGGTGCTGGTCGGCGCGGCGGTGGCGCTCGCGGACGGCGAGCCGGTGGCACTCGGCGACCGCGTCGCGGACGGCGAGCCGGTGGCGGTCGGGGAGGCCGTCCCGCTCGGCGTGGACGTGGCCGACGGCGAGGCGGTGGGCTGCCCGGTGGGCGAGGCGGTCGCGGTCGCGGACGGCGAGCCGGTGGCGGTCGGGGACGGCTTGGCCGGGGCCTGCTTCAGCAGCAGCGACAGCGGGTCCATCTCCGTTCCCGCCGGGTAGAAGCCCGCGAACGCCTTGGCACCCTGCTCGGTCAGCTTCGCCGCCGCCGGGGAGCCGCTGGTGGTGTCGCGCCCGACGGTGAACGTCACCAGTGGCACGTCCTCCCGCCGGGTGATCTCGGTGGCCCCCATCGACTCTTTGGAGGCGGTGTCGGCGGTGAGCGTGCCGGTCGTCCCCCAGGTGGTGATCCGCAGGTCGCTCAGCGCGATGTCCAGCGCGCCGTGGTGCGCGGTGAAGCGGACGCCTCCGGTGAAGGACGAGCTCAGCGCGTGCGTCGTCAGGTCGTACGCGGCGCTCCCGAAGCCGAAGTGGAAGCTCCCGTCGGCGTTGGCGGTCGCGCCGCCGGTCAGCTCGATCGCGCCGCCCTGGGAGGCCGGGCCGGTGACGTAGGCGCGGAAGCTGCTCTTCACGCCCCAGTCCAGCGCGCCGGAGTCGTACGTGACGCTGCCCGGCCCGCCCGCGCCGAAGGCGAGCGCGGGGGCGCCGAGGGCGGTCAGCCCGAGGCCGGTGGTGACGGCGGCGAGGGCCGCCAGTCGGGTGCGGTTGCGGGACATGGTGGTGAACTCCGTTCGGGGGGACGGGGGAGGTCGGAGGAGGGGTTGTCAGGAAGCCCGGCGACGGCGTCGCAGGAGCACACCGCCGGTCGCCGCGAGCGCGGCCACCAGCGCCGCCCCGCCGGCCACGGCCGCCACCGGGACGCCGTCCGGGGAGGACGACGCGGCGACGGGTGCGGCGGAGGGGGTCGCGGAGGCGCCCGGCACGGCGGCCGGGGCGCTGCCGAGGTCCGGCAGCGGGGGCAGCGCGGCGGCCGGGTCGAGGGCGACGGCGAAGCTCAGCGGGTCCATCGCGGTGCCGGCCGGGTAGAGGCCGCCGAAGGCCTTGGCACCCGTCTCGGTGAGTGTGAGCGGCAGCTCGACGGCCTTCAGCAGGCCGCCCTCGGACGTGAGGCCGGCCGGGTCGAAGACGGCCAGTTCGGCGCCGGTGAGCTGCTGGACGGCACCGTCCGGCGTCCGGCCGGAGACGTCGGCGAGGAGGCGCCCGCGGCCGCCGGCCACGGTGACGCCGGGGTTGGCGAGGGTGAGGTCGAGGCCGTCCGTGCCGCCCGTCCGCAGGCCGGTGAAGCGGACCGTGCCGGTGAAGGCGGCGGTGAGCTCGCCGGTGGCGGGGTCGTACGTGCCCTTGGCCGGGCTCCAGCGGTAGAACGCCCCGCCGTCGGCGGCTCCGGCGCCGAGCTCCCAACGGCCCTGGGCGATGGCGCCGGTGACGTAGTCGCGGAAGGTTCGGCGCACGCCCCAGTCGAGGGCGCCGGCGGCGAACTCGGTGCGGGCGGGAGCCTGGGCGGTGGGCTCGGCGGTCGGCGCCGGGGCGGTGCTGGGCTCGGCGGTCGGCGTCGAGGTCGGCATCGGTGTCGGTGCGGCACTCGGCGAGGGCGCCGCGGATGTCGCCTGCGCAGCCGGGAGGTTGACCGACAGGGTGACCGGATCGAGGGCCGTGCCGGCGGCGTAGAAGCCGGCGAAGGCCTTCGCTCCGGCGTCGGTCAGGGTGGCCGGCACGTTGCTCAGGGTCAGGGTCCCGGCCGCGCCGCGCAGGTCGACCCCGGCCAGCGACAGGTCCGCGACCTTGGCCTGGCTCGCACCGCTCACCTGGCCGGTCTCCCGCGACTTGCTGCTGACGTCGGCGTAGAGCCCGGCCGCGCCGCCCTGGACGGCCCGGAAGGTGACCCGTCCGAGGCTCAGGTCGAGCGCGTCGGCGCCGTTCTCCTGATGCCCGGTGAACCGGACGCCACCGGAGAAGGCCGCGGTGAGCGCGCCGGCCGCCGGGTCGTAGGTGCCGTTCGCGGAGTGGAAGCGGAAGGCACTGCCGCCGACCGTGGCCGCGCCCCCGGTCAGCGCCCAACTCCCCTTGGCGATCGGCCCGGTGACGTACGTCAGGAAGGACTGCTTGATGCCCCAGTCGAGCCGCCCGCCGGAGACCCGGCCCTCCGCGGCCGCCGCCGGCCCGGGCGACAGGCCCACCGCCAGCAGGGCGGCGAGGACGGCCAGCAGGGCGGCGGCCGGACGGCGGAGCCGGCGGGACAGAGGCACGGCGGATCACTCCTGGCGCGACAGCGATGGACGGCGGTGGACGAACGGGGGCACGGCGAGCCGAGGGGCGGCGCAGCGCCGACCCCCTTGCGAAACTCAGGTAAGGCTAACCTAATATAAGAGTCAAGAGTCCTGCCGCCCACCCCACCCCACCGGACCGGAACGGGCGGCAACTCCCAGCGAAGGGAAGCACGTTGAGCAGCCGTACGATCCGATCCCGGACCGCCCGCGGGCCCGTCCTCCTGGCGCTCGTCCTCGGCCTGCTGCTCGCGCTCACCGCCTGCGGCTCCGGCGCGGGCACGGCCGGCAGCGCCGCCACCCGCGCCCCCGACGCCGTCGAACCGCTGCCCGGCGAGCCCGCCCCGCGGCTCCCGGCCACCGTGGCGTCCGCCGACGGCCGCCAGGTGACCGTCACCAGCGCCGACCGGATCATCCCGCTCAACGGCAGCCTCGCCGAGCTCGTCTTCAGCCTCGGCCTCGGGCCCAGGGTCGTCGCCCGGGACGTCTCCACGACGTTCCGGCAGGCCGCCGCGCTGCCGGTGATCACCCAGGCCCACGACGTCTCCGCCGAGGGCGTGCTGTCGCTGCACCCCACCGTCGTCCTCGCCGACCGCTCGACCGGCCCGGCCGAGGCCGTCGCGCAGATCCGCGCGGCCGGCGTCCCGCTCGTCGTCCTGGACGACGCCAAGCAGCTCGCCGACGTCGGCCCGCGCATCGACACCGTCGCCTCCGCGCTCGGCGTCCCGGACGCCGGACGGCAGTTGAAGGAGCGCACCGAGCAGCGGACCGCCGAGGCCAGGGCCGCGCTCCCGGCCACCGACCGGCACCCCAGGGTCGCCTTCCTCTACCTGCGCGGCAGCGCGTCCGTCTACCTGCTCGGCGGCCCGGCCTCCGGCGCCACCTCGCTGATCGAGGCCGTCGGCGGCCAGGACGCGGGCAAGGCCGCCGGGCTCACCGGCGACTTCACCCCGCTCACCAGCGAGGCCCTGGTCAAGGCCGCGCCGGACGCGATCCTGGTGATGAGCAAGGGCCTGGACTCCGTCGGCGGCGTCGACGGCCTGCTCAAGCTGCCCGGCGTCGCCCAGACCCCGGCCGGGCTCGACCGCCGGATCGTCTCCGTCGAGGACGGACAGCTACTCAGCTACGGCCCGCGCACCCCGCAGGTGCTGCGCGAGATCGCCGCCCAGCTCTATCCGGCGGACGCCAAGTGAGCACCGCCGTACGGGAGAAGGCCGCACCCGGGAAGACCGCCGCGCTCCCCCGCCCGCGCAGCCGCGCCACGCTCGTCACCGCCGCGCTCGCCACCGCGCTCGTGCTGTGCGCCCTGCTCGCGGCCGGGACCGGCGCCTACCGCATCCCGCTCGGCGACATCCTCGCCTCCGCCGCCCACCGCACCGGCCTCGGCGGCCACGCCCTCGACCGCGTCCCCGAGTCGGTGCTGTGGAACGTCCGGCTGCCCCGCGTCGTGCTCGCCCTGCTGGTCGGCGGCTCACTGGGCTGCGCGGGCGCGCTGATGCAGGGCGTGTTCGGCAACCCGCTCGCCGAGCCCGCCGTGATCGGCGTCTCCTCCGGCGGCGCGGTCGGCGCGGTGGCCTGCATCGTGCTCGGCCTGGACACCCTCGGCACCTGGACGGTCACCGCGTTCGCCTTCGCGAGCGGTCTGCTGACGGTCCTCGCGGTGTACGCGCTGGCCCGCAGCGGCGGGCGCACCGAGGTGGTGACGCTGATCCTCACCGGCGTCGCGGTGAACGCCTTCTGCGGCGCGCTGATCGGCCTGTTCCTGTTCGCCGCCGACTCCGCCGCGATCAGCCAGGTCACCTTCTGGCAGCTCGGCTCGCTCTCGCAGGCCACGTGGGGCAAGGTGCTCGCCGTCCTGCCGTTCGCCGTCGCCGGCCTGGCCGTCGCCCCGCTGTACGCGCGCCGGCTGGACCTGCTCGCCCTCGGCGAGCGCCCGGCCCGTCACCTCGGGGTGGACGTCGAGCGGATGCGGCTCGTGCTGATCACCGTCGTGGCGCTGCTCACCGCCGCGGCCGTCGCGGTCAGCGGCATCATCGGCTTCGTCGGACTGGTCGTCCCGCACCTGCTGCGGATGGTCGCCGGGCCGGGCCACCGGTTCCTGCTGCCCGCCTCCGCGCTCGGCGGCGCGCTGGTGCTGGTCGTCGCGGACCTCGCCGCGCGCACCCTCGCCGAGCCGGCCGAACTGCCGCTCGGCGTGCTCACCGCGCTGATCGGCAGCCCGTTCTTCTTCTGGCTGCTGCGCCGGACCCGCACCAAGCAGGGAGGCTGGGCATGAGACTGCGGACGAACCGCGAGGTGCCCGTACGACCGCTCCCCGGCACCGAGCTGCTGGCGGCCGAGGACGTCCGGCTGACCGTCGGCGGGCGCGGGCTGCTGGCCGGCGCGTCGGTCCGGGTGGCCGCCGGCGAGGTGGTCGCGCTGCTCGGCCCGAACGGAGCCGGCAAGTCGACGCTGCTGTCCGTCCTCGCCGGGGACGTCGTGCCGGACGGCGGCGAGGTCCTCCTCCACGGCCGCGCCCTCGGCGGTTACGGCGCCGCCGAACTCGCCCGGCACCGCGCGCTGCTGCCCCAGGCGGCGGCGCTGTCCTTCCCGTTCCGGTCCGGCGAGGTGGTCCGGATGGGCCGCGCGCCGTGGGCCGGGACGGCGGCCGCCGCCGAGGACGAGGCGGTGGTCGCCGAGGCCATGGCGGCCACCGAGTCCGCCGCGTTCGCCGAGCGCCCGTTCACCGCCCTCTCCGGCGGCGAACGGGCCCGGGTGGCGCTCGCCCGGGTGCTCGCCCAGCGCACGCCGCTGCTGCTCCTGGACGAGCCGACGGCCGCCCTCGACCTGCGCCACCAGGAACTCGTGCTGCGGGTCGCCCGGGCGCGCGCCGCCGCCGGGGACGGCGTGGTCGTCGTCCTGCACGACCTCTCGCTGGCGGCGGCCTACGCGGACCGCGTGGTGCTGCTGACCGGCGGCGCGACGGTCGCCGACGGACCCGTCGCCGAGGTGCTGCGCGCGCCGCTGCTCAGCGAGGTGTACGGGCACCCCGTGGAGGTGCTGGCGCACCCGCGCACGGGCGTGCCGCTGGTCCTGCCCGAGCGGTAGCGGTCAGTCCTCCAGGCGGAAGCCGATCTTCATCCCGACCTGGAAGTGCTTGACCCGTCCCTCCTCCAGGTGCCCCCGGACCTGCGTCACCTCGAACCAGTCGAGGTTGCGCAGCGTCCGGGAGGCCCGCTCCACGCCGTTGCGGATGGCGGCGTCGACGCTCTCGGTCGAGGATCCGACGATCTCGGTCACCCGGTACACGTGTTCGGTCATGGCTCGGCTCCCTTAGCTGTGCGACGGCCCCCGGTCCACCGTGCACCGCCCCCGCCCCGCCCGCACGCCGACCGCCGCCACGAGCGTCGGAACCGCTGCGCCGGAACGCCCGGAACGCCGGGAGCGCCTGGACCGCCTAGAACGCCGCCCGTACCTGCCCGACGGGCACGCCGCCGCCGAGCAGCGGGGCCGCGCCGATGCGCTCGACGGTCTCGTCGGCGCCCGTCACCCCGAGCCGGCGCAGCGCCGCCGCCAGGACCGGCCCGCGGGCCCGCTCGGCGCCGTCGTCGATCTTGAAGGCGAGGGCCCGTCCGTCCGGCAGCGCCACCACCTGGACGGCCTCGGCGCCCATCTTGGACAGCGCGCCCGGGACGGCCCGCATCAGCCAGGTGTCGGCCCGGCGGGTGCCGGCCACGTACTCGGGGTGGGCGCGCATCGCGTCGGCGACGCGGCGCTGCGCGGTGCCCTCGGCGGCGAGCACGAACGCCCGGTAGCCGCGGGCCAGGCCGGTCAGCGGGACGGCCAGCAGGGGCGCCCCGCAGCCGTCCACGCCGGCGTGGGCGACGCCCTCGCCGGTGGCCTCCTCCAGGGCCTCGCGGGCCAGCAGCTGGATCGGGTGGGCCGGGTCGAGGTAGCCCTCGGTGTCCCAGCCGTTGGCGACGCACGCGGCCAGCCAGCCGGCGTGCTTGCCGGAGCAGTCCATCAGGATCGGGGCGCGCTCGCCGCCGGAGCGCAGCAGCAGCTCGGCCTCGGTCTCGTCGAGCGGCAGGTCGGCCGGGGTGCGCAGGGCGGACTCGTCCAGTCCGGCGGAGGCCAGGATGGTCCGGACACCAGCGCGGTGAAACGTTTCTCCAGAGTGGCTGGAGGCCGCCAGCGCCAGCAGCTCGCCCTCGATCTCCAGCCCGGCCCGCAGCGTGGCCACCGCCTGGAACGGCTTGGCGGTCGACCGGGGGAAGACCGGCGCGCCGGGGTCGCCGAGCGCGAACTCGACCGAGCCGTCGGCGGCGAGCAGCACCAGCGAGCCGTGGTGCCGCCCCTCGGTGAAGCCCGAGCGTATGACCTCGGCGAGAACGGTCGGGGTGGCGGACTGGGGCATGGCGGAGCCTTCCGGGGCAGGGGTGGACCGGGGGCGAGCCGGGCCCCACCCGCCCATGGTGCCTCACCCGGTCAGAGGGGGCCGCCCGCGAGCAGGTCGTCGACCCGTGCTTCCCCATCACGGTACCTGCGGGTGATCTCGGCGTTGCAACCGTCCGCGGTGCGCAGCAGCCGCTGCCGCCGCCCGGAGACCTCCTGCTCGTGCGCCCGCAGCCGGTCCAGCGCGGCGAGCAGTTCCGCGGCCGGGTGCGCGGGGAGGTCGGCGAGCTGGACGTCGCCCATCAGCGCGTCCGCCTCCAGCTGCGACTCGTGGCCCCGCGGCGGCCCGAGCGTGACGTGCCGGGCCGAGCGCCGCACGGTGGAGGGCGCGTCGGTGAGGATGGCCGGCAGCCGGTCCAGCAGGTCGCCGGACGGCCCCTCGGCGCCGCCCGCCCCGGCCGCGCGCGAGCGGCCGCCGGGGCGGCGGTCCAGCTCGGCGCGCAGGATGTCCATCCGGCCGTGCAGCAGCCGCCGCAGGTAGGAGAGGTCGGCCTCCTGTTCCAGGGTCTCCCGGCGCAGGATCCGCAGCTGGTCCAGGCCCAGCCGCTCCAGGTCGGGCTCGTCGTCCCCGGTCGCCCGCCCGGACCGGTCCTGCGCGCTGCTCGCGTCCATCACCCAACCACCTGCCGTCGTCCGTTCCCGCCCGCTCGCGGCACCCCGTCCCTGCCGCCGTCCGGCCCGTCCCCCGACGGACCGTGCGCGTCCCGTCCGTTGGCACGCCCGGACACCCCCGAAAGGTTCCGGTCCCCGGCGGACACCACCCGCCGGGGCGACACCGCCAGAACGCCTGACCTACCGGCTCGACCGCCCGGCCGAACCCGGACCCGGGGCGGCGGACCTCCTGGCGCCCCGGGCCGTATGTACGGTGCCCCAGCGTGCCACCCCGCCCGGCGCGCGCGCACCGCCCGTGCACCCGAACGGCCCCCTGGCGAACGGGGGTGGCTGATATGACGAGGTCTTTGCCCAGGAAGAACGGCGCCCGACCCAGCGCAGGCGTGCGCAACCCGGCGCGCGCCACCGCCTCACACGCCTCCCCCGGTGCGTACGGATCCCCCCTCCTGGGTGACCCCGTTCGGCTCCGGCACAATGGCCGCATGCGAGCAGTGGTGCAACGGGTGAGCGAAGCCAGGGTGACGGTGGCCGGAGAAACCGTCGGCGCGATCGAGGGGCCCGGGCTCTGCGCCCTGGTCGGCGTCACCCACGACGACACAGCCGCCAAGGCCGCCCAGCTGGCCCGCAAGCTGTGGACGCTGCGCCTGCTGCCGGCCGACGGGGACGGCGTCGAGCAGTCCTGCTCCGACCTCGCCGCCCCGCTCCTGGTGATCAGCCAGTTCACCCTCTACGGCGACGCCCGCAAGGGCCGCCGCCCCACCTGGAACGCCGCCGCCCCCGGCCCGGTCGCCGAGCCGCTGGTGGACGAGGTCGTCGCCCAGCTGCGGGCGCTCGGCGCCAAGGTGGAGACGGGCCGGTTCGGCGCCGACATGCAGGTGGCGCTGGTGAACGACGGCCCGTTCACCGTCATCGTCGAGGTCTGAGCCCGGCCGCGGCGGCCCGGGGGGCTACTGCGGGACGATCACGTCCTGCGTGCCCGGCACCGTCCCGGCCAGCAGCACCGCGTCCACCGGCACGTTCCGCTTGACGATCGCCAGCGCGATCGGCCCCAGCTCGTGGTGGCGCGCCGAGGACGTGACGAAGCCGAGCGCCCGCCCGTCCGGGTCGGACGCGAGCCGCACCTCGGTGCCGTGCGGGGGCAGCGTCTCCTCGGTGCCGTCCAGGTGCAGGAAGACCAGCCGGCGCGGCGGGCGGCCCAGATTGTGCACCCGGGCGACGGTCTCCTGCCCGCGGTAGCAGCCCTTCTGCAGGTGGACGGCGGTGCGCAGCCAGTCCACCTCGTGCGGGATGGTCCGGTGGTCGGTCTCGAAGCCGAGCCGCGGCCGGTGGCCCTCGATCCGCAGCGCCTCGTACGCCCACACGCCGGCCGCGGGCCCGTACCCGGCGGTGAGCTTCTCCAGCTCGGCGCGCGGCACGAACAGATCGCGCCCGTAGGGGAGTTCGCGCACGGCGGCGGCCCCCTCGACGGAGCTGCCGGAACCCGCCGGCAGGTGCACGACCGCGTAGTCGGCGGTCGCGTCGGCGACCTCGACCCGGTAGAAGAACTTCATGCTCTCCAGGTAGGCCACCAAGCCGCCCTGGGTGCCCGGCTCGACGTGCGCCCACGTGGTGGTGCCGTCGTCGACGAGGTAGAGCGCGTGCTCGACGTGCCCGTTCGGGGAGAGCACCAGCGCCTCGGTGGCCTCCTGCGGCGGCAGCGCGCTGACGTGCTGGGTGAGCAGCAGGTGCAGCCAGGACAGCCGGTCCGCGCCGGTGACGGTGACCACGCCGCGGTGCGAGAGGTCCACGAAGCCGTCGCCCTGCGCGAGGTGGCGTTGCTCCCGGAAGATGTCGCCGTAGTGGGCGGCGACGCCCTCGTCGGCCCCCTCGGCGGGGACGGCTCCGGGCAGGGCAAGCAGCGGGCTCTTCACACCGGTCATACCGGTCAGCTTACGACTGGCCGTCCGCGAGCTTGGCGGTGCAGTCGGCGCAGCGCCCGAAGATGGCGAAGTGCTTGAGGTCGGTGTCGAACCCGTGGCGCGCGCGCAGGCTCTCGATCAGCGGCTCGGCGATCTCGGTGTCCGTCTCGGTGACCTCGTCGCAGTCCCGGCAGACCAGGTGCAGGTGGTGGTGGCGCCCGGCCAGGTGGTACGTGGGGGCGCCGTGGCCCAGGTGGGCGTGCGAGACCAGGCCGAGCTCCTCCAGCAGCTCCAGCGTCCGGTAGATGGTGGAGATGTTGATGCCGCTCGCGGTCCGCCGCACGTGGCTCAGGATCTCGTCCGGGGTGGCGTGGTCGAGCGTGTCGACGGCCTCCAGGACGAGCTGGCGCTGGGGCGTCAGCCGGTAGCCGCGTTCCCGCAGGTCGGCCTTCCAGTCTCCGGAGAGCTGCCAGTCGGTGGTGCCGGTGTCCGCCACGATGCTGTCCCTGCCACGGTCGGGGGTCCTTGGAACAAGTGTAGGGACCGGCCGCGGGCCGGTCCCTACGTCGTGCGCGGGTGGTGACCACCCGCGCGGTGCCTGCCGGAGGCCTGCTGGAGGCCTACTTGAAGAAGGCGATGCCGTCGTCCGGCAGGTCGTTGATGTCCTTGATCAGCTGCGCCGGGCTGAGCACCTTCTTGAGCTGCGCGGACATGTACGGCCGCAGCGGCACGCTCGGGGCGGCCTTCTCGCCGACCCAGAGCAGCTCGCCGTTGACGAAGCCGTAGAGCCGCTTGCCGCCCGAGTACTCCGGGGAGCCCTCGATCCGGGCGACCGCGTCGGTCGAGACGTCGACCTGCGGCTTGCCGTCGGCCAGCTCGCCGTACCAGATCTCGACGGTGCCGTCGTCACGGACGGAGGAGATCTCGATCCCGCGCGCACCCGAGGTGCCGTCGTGGTTGCTGGTGATGCGCCAGAACGCGTGCTCGTTCTCCAGCGGGCGGACCTTCTCGCCCTCCTCGTTCAGCACCCAGGTGCGGGAGCGGAACTCCAGGAAGGGGCGGCCGTCGTGCCGGATCACGATCTCCTGGCCGAAGTTGCACTTCTCCGTGCCCGGGAAGTCATAGACTCCCGCGCCCTCCCAGGTGCCGAGGAGGAAGGCGAGCGGGACGACGTCCTTGTGGAGGTCAGAGGGGATCTCGATCATGTTCCTGGTCGCTGTCGTCGGTGTGGGGCTGCTTCAACCGTACGGCAGGCTCAGCGCTGGCCCTGGTACAGCTTCATCACCGAGAAGATGGCGAACCAGGTGATCAGCACGGCCATGAGGGCCAGCAGACCGTCGAAGAACATTTCCAGACCGGACACGGGGGGCTCCCAGGCGGCGACAGTGTGGTGGATTTTGCTGGCGCTCACTCTATCCGCCGGGTATCGACCGGTCGCGGTGAGCCCCACCACGTCGCGTTTCCGCCGCCGCGCCGGCGCCCTCCGCGCGGCGACTTCCGCGCGCCGCCGAAGGTTTCCCCGCGCGATCCGGGGATTCCGGGAACCGGACGTTCCGGGCGCTCTAAGGTGGCGCCATGTCGAAGAAGCTCGTCATCAAGGTCACTGCCGGCTCCGACGCCCCGGAGCGGTGCTCGCAGGCGTTCACGGTGGCGGCCGTGGCCGTCGCCAGCGGCATCGAGGTCTCGCTCTGGCTGACCGGGGAGTCCTCCTGGTTCGCCCTGCCGGGGCGGGCGGCGGAGTTCGAGCTGCCGCACTCGGCGCCGCTGCCCGACCTGCTGGAGTCGATCATGGCGGGCGGCACGGTGACGCTGTGCACCCAGTGCGCGGTGCGCCGCGGGATCGAGCAGAAGGACACCGTCGACGGCGTCCGGATCGCGGGCGCGCAGGTCTTCGTCAGCGAGATCATGAGCGACGGCGTGCAGGCGCTCGTGTACTAGCCGGGCAGCGGGGCTAGGAGTCCCGCCGCTCGTGGTCGGGGTGGTCCCGGTCGTGGCCGGGCTCGTCCCACTTCGGGTCGTCCCAGCGGGGGTCGTTCCACCAGTCGTCGTCGGGGTCGCGCTTGTTGGCGAACACCGCCGCGGCCGGCGGGATGACCGCCGCGACCACGCACAGCGCGATCGCTGCGGGCACCGAGAAGAACCGCACCACGCCCCAGGCCAGGACGAACATGCCGAGGCACCCGCCCATCATGGCGAAGTAGTAGCGGCGCCGCCGGCTTGCCTGCACGTCTCCACGGTACGACCGAGGGCCCCGCCGTGGCAGGGCCCTCGTCGTTTCGCCTTCCGCCGCCTTCCGCGGGGCGGGAATCAGACCGCGATCGCGACCTCGACGGCGGTGCCCTGGGAGGCCACCACCTGACGGTCCACGGTCTGCCCCGGCACCAGCGCGCGCAGGGTCCACTTGCCCGGGCGGGCGAAGAACCGGAACTGGCCGGTCGCCGAGGTGGGCACCTCGGCCGTGAACTCTCCGCCCTCGTCCAGCAGCCGGACGTAGCCGTTGACCGGCTCACCGTCGCGGGTCACCGAACCCTGGATGATCGTCTCGTTCGCCACGTCAACTCCTGCCAGGTCCGGGCCGCCGGCCTTCGCACCGCACATGTCTGTCTCCTTCTGACTTACGGGTCGAGCCGGGGGCTCAGTTGCTGCCGAGCTCGATCGGCACGCCGACGAGGCTGCCGTACTCGGTCCACGAGCCGTCGTAGTTCTTCACGTTCTCCTGGCCGAGCAGCTCGTGCAGGACGAACCAGGTGAGCGCGGAGCGCTCGCCGATGCGGCAGTAGGCGATGGTGTCCTTCGCCAGGTCGATGCCCTCGGCCTCGTACAGGGCCTTGAGCTCGTCGTCGCTCTTGAAGGTGCCGTCGTCGTTGGCGTTCTTGGCCCACGGGATGTTGCGGGCGCTCGGCACGTGGCCGGGGCGCTGCGACTGCTCCTGCGGGAGGTGGGCCGGGGCGAGCAGCTTGCCGGAGAACTCGTCGGGCGAGCGCACGTCGACCAGGTTGAGGGTGCCGATGGCGGCGATCACGTCGTCGCGGAAGGCGCGGATCGACGAGTCGGCGGCCTGCGCCGTGTACTCGGTCGCGGCGCGGGCCGGCACCTCGGAGACGAGGTCGCGGGAGTCCAGCTCCCACTTCTTGCGGCCGCCGTCCAGCAGGCGGACGTCGCCGTGGCCGTACAGCTTGAAGTACCAGTAGGCGTACGAGGCGAACCAGTTGTTGTTGCCGCCGTACAGGACGACGGTGTCGTCGTTGGCGATGCCCTTGGCGCTGAGCAGCGCCTCGAAGCCGGCCCGGTCGATGAAGTCGCGGCGGACCGGGTCCTGGAGGTCCTTCTTCCAGTCGATCCGGACGGCGTTGCGGATGTGGTTCTTGTCGTACGCGGAGGTGTCCTCGTCGACCTCGACGATGACGACCTTCGGGTCGTCCAGGCGGGCCTGGACCCAGTCGGCGTCGACCAGGACGTCGCTGCGGCTCATGGTGGTGTTCTCCATCCGGGGGCGGTTGGCGGAAGGTGCTGCTCAGCGGGGTGCTGCGGGACGCTCGGCCTGCTCCGGTCCGAAAGTCCGTCCGAATGATGGGACGGAGGAGGGTGTCCGGGACGGCCGGGCGGGGAATCGCGGTGTGCGTCGGCGGAGGTCGGCCGAAGTGGCCGGACGGAATCGCCGGAGGATCGGCGGCGGGCAGCAACTGCCCTGCCGGGATGCCGAGTTAGCGCATTCGACACAGACAGGCGGCCACGCGGCACAGGTCGACCGCCCGCCGCTTCGTGAGATCCGTCTGTCGCTTCATGTCGACGATGCTAGGGACACCGACGGCCCGCTGTCATCAGCGTATCGGATACCGAGACCAGATCGACCGAATGCCGAGATTTGACCCTCCGCAGCCCGCCGGGCAGCGGGCAGCGGCGCCACGGCGGCCCTCCAGGGCCGGAAACGACACCGCTCCGCGGTCGGCGCTGGACAGCGCGTCTCGCGGAGCGGAACGAAGCCGACCGGGTCGGCCGATCGGGTGAGTGGTCAGCCGAGGAGCTTGACGCCCCGACCGTCGAAGTTCAGCTGCAGGCCGTCCTCGGTCGGCGTCACGCCGTCCTTGTCGGCCAGCTTCAGCCCGGCCGGCAGCGAGTCGAGGGTGAAGCTCACCGGGTCGATCTTCTGGCCGGTCGCCCCGGCGAACATCCCGGCCAGCCCGCTGAGCTGGAAGCCGTCCGCGGTGACGGTGTTCCCCTCGCTGTGCACCGAGCCGGTGCCCACCGGCAGCGGGCCGAGCGACGCCTTGACCTTGCCGGGACCGCCGTAGGACAGGCTCAGCCGGGTGTTCGAGCCCACCGGGAGCTTGCCGCCGCCAGGCATCAGCTGGGCGGCCGGCGGCAGCAGCTGGGCGAGGTCCGCGTAGGTGATCAGACCGCTGCCGGTGCCGCTGTCCACGGTCGCGGAGTTCAGGCTGTCACTCACCCGGACGCCCGACAGCCGGGCCTTGAACCCGTGCAGCGCCACCTGGTGGCCGCCGTCGTTGATCATCAGGTTGTCGGCCGAGATGCGGACGTCGTCCAGCTTCTTGGACAGCACCTGGGTGAGGAACGGGAAGCCCCCGATCGAGACGTCCGGGCGCTGGCTCATCCGGCCGCTGCTCACCATCCGGTCGGCGGCCTCGTCCTCGGCCACCCCGACCGCGATCCGGTCGGCGCCCAGCAGCAGCCCGGAGAGCACCACCAGGCCTATCGTCGCCTTCAGCCATCCGCGCATCGCACTCCCCCGTCGTCGCCGGTCGCCGTCGTTCGCCGCCTCACGGCGGCGGCCCGCAACGGGGCCTCCGCACGACCGTACGACGTGATGCCCGCGCACGTGGTAGCGGGGCCGGACGTCGTACGGGGGCGCCGGGTCAGGCCAGGAGCCCGGTCGCCAGCCAGATCAGCGGCGCGGCCACGGCCAGCGGCAGCGCCACGCCCGCCGTCATGTGCACGAACCGGGACGGCCAGTCGTACGACGCGACCCGGCGGCCCACCAGCGCGCCCACGCCCGCCAGGGCGCCGAGCGCGAGCGGCGCGCCCACCAGCAGGCCCAGCACCACCGCGGCCACCAGACCCAGCACCGGGCCCAGCACCTTCGGCCCGGGCAGCGGCGCCGCGGCCAGCAGGGTCGCCAGCGCGACCGCGCCGACCCCGGCCGGCACCCAGCCGGCCACCAGCAGCGCCGTGCAGAGCGCCGTCACCACGGTGGCCGAGCCGAGCACGGTCAGCGCGTAGAACCGCTCCTTCGGGTCCGAAGGGCGGAACGTCTGCAGCACCAGGACCAGCAGGAAGAACCCGCCGAGGGTGCCGACGACGGCCGCGATGCCGCCGTCCTCGCTCGCCAGCAGCACCGCCGCGTCGGCCGTGAACCCGGCCAGCGCGGCCAGGGCGATGCCCTGCCGGGCCGGCCACATCCCGTTCAGGCGGAACCAGCCGGCCGCCGTCAGCACCTGGAGCAGCGCGACCACGAGGGCCAGCGCCACCTGCCCCAGCGCGGCGCCGCCGGCCAGCAGGGCGGCGACGCCCGCGGTGATCAGCGCGGGCTGGATGCCCGGCTCGATGATCGGCGAGCCGGTGCGGTGGGCGCTCGGCGCGGCGGGCCCGGTCGGCGCGGCGGCGGGCGCCGTCGGCATCGCGGGCATCCCCGGCATCCCGGGCTGCGGCGGGACGGCCGGGTACGGCGCCATGCCGGGCGCCCCGGGGGCCATGGGTGCCATGGGGGTGGCGGAGCCCGTGGGCCGCTTGAGCGTCATGGTCGGCTGGTCGAGGCCCGGCGCCTGGGCCGGTGCCTGTGCCTGGGGCGTGGGAACCGGAGCGGGCGCGGCGTGCCGGGGCCGGGCCTGTGGCCGAGCCTGCGGCCGGGCCTGCGGCTGGGGCTGGGCCTGCAGATACGGCTGCGCCAGGGGCTGGGGCTGCGGCGGCGCGACGGGCATGGCGCCGGAGACGACCACCGGCGGGAGCAGCGTCGTGGCCGCGGCGTCGTGCATCGGCGGCACCGGGGGCAGCAGCGTCGTCGCTGCGTCGTCCATCGCGGGGACGGGCGGGAGCAGCGTCGTGGCCGCGGCGTCGTCCATCGGCGGGACGGGCGGCAGCAGGGCCGTCGCCGCGTCGTCCATCGGCGGCTGCACCGGCTGCCCGTACCCCGGGTGGCCGTACTGCTGCTGGTACCCGTGCTGCGGGTGCGGCTGTTGGGGATGCGGCTGCTGGGGATGCGGCTGCTGCGGGTGGCCCTGGTGCGGCTGCTGCCAGCCGCCGTAGCCGCCGTTGTTCGCGTCGTTCGTGTCCGTCACGCCGCTCAGCCTCCCGCGAACGGCGGCAGTACCTCGACCGTTCCGCCTTCGGTGAGTTCGACGGTCGCGTGGTCCCGGCCGCCCACCTGGGCGCCGTCCACCAGGTAGGAGCAGTGCCCGAGGAGCAGCACGAGCTTCGGCCGGTCGGCGTGCCGCTCCTTGGCGGCCGCCAGCGCCTCGGCCAGGGTCGCCGCCTCGTACGGCTCCTCGGCCAGTCCGGCCTCGGACTTCGCGGCCGCCCAGTAGCGGATCGTCCCGCGCACCCGGGCGCCGCTCGCGGGCTCGGTGGTCGCGCCCATGGCAACCCCTTCTCGTCGTCCTCGCCCGGTCCGGTGGCCCGGTCCGGCTCGCCACCGGGGCGGCCGTCCGACCACCCGAAAGGTGGACGTGCGCGGTGCCGCCGATGTGCGTCCCATGATGGCGTGTCCGCCGCCGCGACCGGCAATCGCCCTGGCCGGACGGACCCCGAGCGCCGCTCGAAGCCGTGACCAGGCTCACCCGGCGCGCGCCCGGATTGGGCGAACCGCCGGATTCGAGCCCTCCCGGTGCGGGGGCCGGTCGGCTATTCTCGACCTCCAAGAGGGATCCGGGCAGAGTCGCCCCCGGGTCCTTTTGTGCTTTCAGGACGCCAGTACGGACGTTCTTGCGAATCGTCGGCCCACCCCCGGCGGTGCGCGGGAACCGCCCCGCCTCTCGCGGCACGACGACGTGCCCCGTCCGGCCGGGGTGACGCCACCCCGGTGCCGGGCCGCCGCCCGGCCCGGGACCACGACCGGAGGGTTCGCGGGATGAGCAGGGCAGAAACGGTGCGCCAGGGGTTGCGGGACCCCCGGCCCGTGCGCCGTCGCGCCGTGCACGCCGGCCTGTCCTCCGGTGTGCTCCGGGCGTCCGAACCCCTCCCCCAACCCTCAGCACGTGCGCCATCCGGCTGTGGCGGCAGCCGTGAAGCGACCGCGACGACCCGGAAAGGGGACCACCGGGTATGAGTTCTCTCCTCCTCCTCACCAACGCACTGCAGCCCTCCGCGGAGGTACTGCCGGCGCTCGGCCTGCTGCTGCACAACGTCCGGGTGGCGCCCGCCGAGGGCTCCGCCCTGGTGGACACCCCCAGCGCCGACGTCATCCTGGTCGACGGCCGCCGGGACCTGCCGCAGATCCGCAGCCTGTGCCAGCTGCTGCGCTCCACCGGCATCGGCTCCCCGCTGATCCTCGTGGTCACCGAGGGCGGCCTGGCGGCCGTGACCGCCGAGTGGGGCATCGACGACGTCCTGCTGGACACCGCGGGCCCGGCCGAGGTCGAGGCCCGGCTGCGGCTCGCGCTCGGCCGGCTCCAGGTCGTCGCCGACGACAGCCCGATGGAGATCCGCAACGGCGACCTCTCGGTCGACGAGGCCACCTACTCCGCGAAGCTCAAGGGCCGCGCGCTCGACCTGACCTTCAAGGAGTTCGAGCTGCTCAAGTACCTCGCCCAGCACCCCGGCCGGGTCTTCACCCGGGCGCAGCTGCTGCAGGAGGTCTGGGGCTACGACTACTTCGGCGGCACCCGGACGGTGGACGTGCACGTCCGGCGCCTGCGCGCCAAGCTCGGCGTCGAGCACGAGCAGCTGATCGGCACCGTGCGCAACGTCGGCTACCGCTTCGTCGTCCCGGAGAAGCCCGAGAAGGGGGAGCGCCCGGAGCTCGCCCCGCGCCCCGCAGCGCCCCTGGAGGCATGACGCGCGCCGGGCGGGGGTGATCCCGCCCGGCATGTCCGGTTCGCCCCCGCGCAGCCTCCCGTCCACCTGCCGGAAGCCCCAGGTCCCACTGCCGACGCCGGCGCCACACGCGTAGACTCGACCCGTGGCCAAAGTGACGCGCGACGATGTAGCCCGACTGGCTGGTACCTCGACCGCGGTCGTCAGCTACGTGATCAACAACGGGCCGCGCCCGGTCGCGCCCGCCACCAAGGAGAAGGTCCTCGCGGCGATCGAGCAGCTCGGCTACCGGCCGAACAGCGTCGCCCAGGCGATGGCCTCCCGCCGCACCAACCTGATCGGCATGGTCGTCCCGGACGCCCGCCAGCCGTTCTTCGCCGAGATGGCGCACGCCGTGGAACGGGCCGCCTCCGAGCGCGGCAAGCTCGTGCTGATCGGCAACTCCGACTACGTGGACGACCGCGAGGTGCACTACGTCCGCGCCTTCCTCGGCATGCGCGTCTCCGGGCTGATCCTGGTCAGCCAGGGCCCGTCGCAGCGCGCCGCCGAGGAGTTCGCCGCGATGGAGGGCGCGAAGGTGGTGCTGCTGCACCGCCGCCCCGAGGCGATCGACGACGTCGCGGTGGTCACCGACGACGTGGGCGGTGCCGAGGCCGTCGTGCGCCACCTGCTGGAGGTGCACGGGCACCCGTACGTGGCCTGCTTCGGCGGCCCGGTCGACTCCCCCGCGCCCGGCGACCCGGTCATCGACCACGTCGAGGGCTGGCAGCGGGCCATGGACGCGCACGGCCTGCCCACCGAACCGCACCTGATCGACGCGCCGTTCCACCGCTACGGCGCGTACGAGGTCGCGCTCGGCGTGCTGCGCTCGGCCGACCGGCCGCCGGCGATCTTCTGCTCCACCGACGACCAGGCGATCGGCGTGCTCCGGGCCGCCCGCGAGGTCGGCCTGAAGGTCCCGGAGGACCTCGCGGTGGCCGGCTTCGACGACGTCCCCGAGGCCGCCCTCGCCGACCCGCCGCTGACGACCGTCGCCTCCGACCGGGACGCGATGGCGCGCGCCGCCGTCGACCTGGTCCTGGACGACTCGCTGATGGTGCCCGGTTCGGACACCGAGCGGGTCCGCAAGTTCCCGTCCCGCCTGGTGGTCCGGCGTTCCTGCGGCTGCGACGGAGCGGCACCGGGCGCCCCGGCCACCCCCACGGAAGCGGAGTAGTCGATTCCGCCCCCGGCTCCCATCCGCGCCGCCTGACCAGGCTTTATGAGAAGTCAACGGGCTTCTCGGACCCTTCTGAGACCGCTTTCATGCGATCCTCATCCGCCGGGCGGACGTTGTTCGGCATGAGCGATCAGCAGCGCAGCGAGCAGCAGTACGGGTGGACCGGACAGTACGGCGAGCAGCACGGCACGCAGCACGGCGAGCAGCCGTCCGCGCAACCGCACGCGCCGCACGAGCACCGCGTCATCGAGGGCACCGTCCTCGGCAGCAGCACGGACGACACCGTCGGCGCCGGCGCCGACGCCCCCGCGTACGGCTACCGCGAGGACCACTCCGGCGGCGGCTTCGACACCCCGCTCCCGCCGCCGCCCCTGCCCCCCACCCCGCCGTCCGCCGGCCGGCCCGGCAGCCCCGAGGGGCCGGAAGGGCCCCGGAGCCACGGCGCCCGGGCCCGGCGCGGGATGCTGCGCGGACGGCTGGTCCTGGTCACCGCCGTCGCCGCGATCGCCGCCGTCCTCGGCGGGGTCACCGGCGGGGTCATCGCCTCCCAGGAGCGCACCTCCGACACCCGCGGCACCACCATCGCCAGCCCGGTCTCCGCCCGCTCCGACGGCAGCGCCGACGTCGCCGCCATCGCGGCCGCCGTCTCGCCGAGCGTCGTCCAGATCACCGTCAAGGCGCCGGGCGGCACCGCCACCGGCACCGGCGTGGTCCTCGACAGGAACGGGCAGATCCTCACCAACTTCCACGTGATCTCCGGCGCGGTCGACAGCGGCGGCCAGATCACCGTGACCTTCAAGGACGGCTCGACCGCGCAGGCCACCGTCACCGGCACCGACAAGTCCCTGGACGTCGCGGTGATCACCGCGAGCGGCGCCAGGAACCTCACCCCGGCCACCCTCGGCGACTCCTCCGCCGTCGCCGTCGGCGACCCGGTCGTCGCCATCGGCAACCCGGACGGCCTCACCGGCACCGTCACCTCGGGCATCATCAGCGCCGAGAACCGCGAGGTCACCGTCCAGGTCGACGAGGGCTCCACCGGTGGCAACGGCGGCTACGGCTTCCCGTTCATGCCCGGCCTGCGCGGCTCGCAGCAGCAGCCGAGCGGCAGCGGCACCACCACCTACAAGGCCTTCCAGACCGACGCCGCCCTCAACCCCGGCAACTCCGGCGGCCCGCTGATCAACGCGAACGGCCAGGTCATCGGCATCAACTCGGCCATGTACTCGCCCAGCGGCACCGGCTCCACCGCGGGCGGCGGCAGCAGCTCGGCCGGCAGCGTCGGCCTCGGCTTCGCCATCCCGATCAACGACATCAAGCAGGTCCTGCCGAAACTGCAGGCGGGCCAGAACGTGTAAGACGGACAATTACTCCGAGCAGGTCCCCCCACACGACGAGAAAGGGCAACGGCCCATGACCCCGTCCGCCGACGACCGCACCTCCGCCGAGTCCGGCCACACCTCGGCCAGGCTCCTCGTGGTCGACGACGAACCCGCACTCCGGGACGCCCTGGAGAGCAGCCTCGCCTTCGAGGGATACGAGGTCGCCACCGCCACCGACGGCTACGAGGCACTCGAATCCGTCGAACGCGACCGGCCCGACCTCGTCCTGCTGGACATCATGATGCCCCGGATGGACGGCCTCACCGCCGTCCGCCGGATGCGCTCGCGCGGCGACACCGTCCCGGTGCTGATGCTCACCGCCAGGGACGCCGTCGGCGACCGCGTCACCGGGCTGGACGTCGGCGCCGACGACTACCTCGCCAAGCCCTTCGAGCTCGACGAGCTCCTCGCCAGGGTCCGCGCCCTGCTGCGCCGCAACGCCCTCGCCACCGAGGCCGCGGCCCGGGCGGCGGCCGAGGACGAGAGCGAGGTGCTGGCCTTCGGCGACCTGCGGATGAACACCGCCACCCGCGAGGTCACCCGGGCCGGCCGGTCCGTCGAGCTGACCCGCACCGAGTTCATGCTCCTGGAGATGTTCCTGTCCCACCCCCGGCAGGTCCTCACCCGCGAGCAGATCCTCAAGGCGGTCTGGGGCTTCGACTTCGAGCCCTCCTCCAACTCCCTGGACGTCTACGTCATGTACCTGCGTCGCAAGACCGAGCAGGGCGGCATGCCGAGGATCATCCAGACCGTACGCGGCGTCGGCTACGCCCTGCGCCCCGCGGCCGGCGCCGGCGCGTGAACGTGCGAGCCAGGGGCGCGCGCGTCCCTCCCCCACCCCTCGCGCCCCCGCGCCCGTCCCGGGTCCAGCGCCTCGTGCACTGGTTCCGCTCCCGCTCGCTGCGCAGCCGCCTCACCTTCCTGAGCGCGGCCGCGGTGGCGGTGGCCATCGCGCTGTCGGCGCTGGCGTGCTGGTTCATCGTCGAGAAGCAGCTCTACGGCCAGGTGCGGACGGACCTCGCGAGCGCGCCGCTCCCGCTGCCGCCCCGGGGCCAGAGCCTGCCCTGCTACGAGACCCCGCAGGCGGCCCTGCAGGCGCAGCCGCGGAGCGTCGCCCCGGAGAACGGCACCTCCGTCGCCCGGGACACCCAGTACGTCGTCAAGGACCCGACGGCGGTCTGCCTGCCCCCGGCCGCGACCAAGGCGATCGTGCTCAGGCCGAGCGACTCCGCGGTGTTCCAGCTGCGGCCCGGCCAGTCGGTCATCCGGGACGGCCACTTCACCGACGGCACCCCCGCCCTCGTCCGCGTCTCGCTGACCCACTTCGGACCGCAGCCCGCCCTGCTGATGGTGGCCAGCCCGACCCAGTCCGTCGAGGAGTCCCTCCAGGGCCTCGCCCTCCTGCTCGGCGCCGTCTCCGTCGGCGGCATCCTCCTGGCCGCCGTCGCCGGCCGGATCGTCGCCCGCTCCTCGCTCAAGCCGGTCCACCAACTCACCGACGCCGTCGAGCACATCGCCCGCACCGAGGAGGTCGGCACCACCATCCCGGTCCACGGCGACGACGAGATCGCCCGCCTCTCCACCTCGTTCAACTCCATGAGCACCGCCCTCGCCAACTCCCGCGAGCGGCAGACCCGGCTGATAGCGGACGCCGGGCACGAGCTCCGCACACCCCTCACGTCGCTGCGCACCAACGTGGACCTGCTGATCCGCAGCGACGACACGGGCCGCCCGCTCCCGCCCGCCACGAAGACCAAACTGCTGGGCAACATGAAGGCCCAGATGCAGGAGCTGACCGTCCTCATCCAGGACCTGCTCCAGCTCTCCCGCCCCGACTCGCCGAAGCCGGGACCGAACCTCACCGTGGTCGCCCTGCACGAGATCGCCCAACGGGCCGTCGAGCGGGCCAAGTTGCGCGGCCCCGGGCTGGTCTTCGACACCGCGGCCGAGCCCTGGTTCGTCCACGGCGACGCCTTCGCCCTCGAACGGGCCGTGATCAACCTGCTGGACAACGCGGTCAAGTACAGCCCACCCGGCGGCACGATCGAAGTCCGGCTCCGGCAGGGCGTGCTGACCGTCCGCGACCACGGCCCCGGCATCCCGGCCGACGAGCTGCAGTACGTCTTCGACCGCTTCTGGCGCTCCCCCTCCTCCCGCCAGCTCCCGGGCTCCGGCCTCGGGCTGTCGATCGTCGCGCAGAGCGTCAGGGACGCCGGCGGCGAGGTCTCGCTCGGCCCGGCCGGGGACGGCGGGCCGGGCGCCCTGGCCACCGTCCGCCTGCCCGGCGGCCCCACCGCGGAGTAGCCCCCGGACAGGAAGAAGGACGGGCGGGGCGCCCCGACAGCGCCCCGCCCGTCCCCGTCCGGCTCACGGTCAGTCGACGTCGACGCCCGGGCCGATGACCTTGATCCGGTCCTGCGCCGGAGCCTTCAGCGGCGCGGACGCCGAGCTGTGGGCACCCAGGTAGGCCACGAAGACGTCCAGGTCCGAGGCGCCGACGAGCTTGTCGGTGCCGGCGCCCAGCGCCGGGAAGCCGTCGCCGCCGGCCGCCAGGAACTCGTTCGCCGCGACCCGGTACGTGGCGGCCGGGTCGATCGGCGCGCCGTTGAGCCGGACGGAGTCGACGACGACCCGGTCGGCCCCGGTCCTGCGCATGTCCAGGGTGTAGCTCAGGCTCTTGGACACCTGCAGGATCTTCGGCGCGGCGGCGTTGCCCCCGCTGACCTGCTGCTGGAGCAGCTGCACCAGCTGGGCGCCGGTCAGCGTCTTGACCTGCATCATGTTGGTGAACGGCTGGACGGTGAACGCCTTGCCATACGTCACGACTCCGTCGCCCTCGCTACCGGCCGCCTTGTAAACCAGGTCGGAGCGGATGCCGCCGGGGTTCATGAACGCCACCTGCGCCCCGCCCTTGTCGGCCGGCGCGAGGCCCTCCAGCTGCGCGTCCGCGATCAGGTCGCCGAGCGGCTTCTCCAGGTCGCCGCTGCCACGGCCGTTGATGTCCGAGGCGATGTAGCCGACCGGACGGTTGGCGATCGGCGCGGCCAGCTCGGAGTAGCGGGCGATCAGCTCGCTCATGTCCTCGGCCTTGGGCAGCGTGCGCCGCACGACGTGGTTCTCGGCCTTCACCGACGGACGCACGATGGTGCCGGTGGTCTTGTCGAGCTTTAGGTCGATCTCGGTGAAGAGCCGGCCGAACGAGGCTGCGCTGGTCACCGAGCGCGGCACGCCGTTCGGGTCCGGGATCATGCACGCGTACGCGTTGTGGGTGTGGCCGGTGACGATGGCGCCGACCGCGGGGTCGATGTTCCGCGCGATGTCGACGATCGGGCCGGAGACGCCCTGCCCGGCCGCGCCGCAGTCGTAGTTGTAGACGCTGCCGGCCGGGTAGCCGCCCTCGTGGATCAGCGCGACGATCGAGTTGACGCCCTGGGCCTTGAGCTCGGCGGCGTACTTGTTGATCGTGGTGACCTCGTTGCCGAACTTCAGGCCCTTGACGCCCGCCGCCGTCACGATGTTCGGCGTGCCCTCCAGCGTGACGCCGATGAAGCCGACCTTCACGCCCTGCGACTTCGTCACCCAGTACGGCGGCAGCAGCGGCTCGCCGGTGTTCTCGTCGGTGACGTTGGCGGACAGGTAGTTGAAGTTGGCGCCGCGGAACGTGCGGCCCTTCTCGTAACAGCCGTCGCCCGGGTGGCAGCCGCCGTTCTGCAGCCGCAGCAGCTCCTGCGCGCCGTGGTCGAACTCGTGGTTGCCGACCGACGTGACGTCCAGGCCGAGCTTGTCCATCGCCTCGATGGTCGGCTCGTCGTGGAACAGCGCCGAGGTGAGCGGGCTGGCCCCGACGATGTCGCCGGCCGCGACGGTGATCGAGTCGTCCGCCGCCTCGCGCGCCTGACGCAGCGCCGTCGCCAGGTACTCGACGCCGCCGGCCGGGGTGCTGACCTGCTGGCCGGTCGCCGGGTCGATCTCCCGGATCGTGCCGGCCGAGCCCGCCGGGGGCTCCAGGTTGCCGTGGAAGTCGTTGATCGCCAGCAGCTGGAGGTTGACGGTCTTGTGCCGCCGGGAGTTCGCGTCGGCGGCCTGGGCGGCCGCGGGCACGGCCACCGAACCGAGCAGTCCGGCCGCGGCGACCACGGCGAGCGCCGCGCGTCGCGATCTGAGGGTGAGCATGAGGAGGTCCCTGCGCCTAGGAGCGCCCGGCCGCGGAACCGGCGCAGGCGCGCATGGATGTGGGTGTGCGCGAACTGCAGCCTAAGGTCAACGCGCGTAGCTGTCAGGTTTTCTGACGTAACGACCGGGTGACTCGTCGACGAACCGTCGTGAACGGATCGGTGCCGGCCCCCGCACCGGGGCCGCCCGGGTCACACCCCGGGCTCGGCCGCCAACTGCCGCTCGGCACGCTCGCGTTCGGCCACCGCGTCCTCCGTCATGGCGCGGTCGGTGTAGACCAGCGGCCGCTCGGAATCGGTGATGATGTGCTTGACCACCTGGACGTTCCCGTTGACGTCCCAGACCGCGATGCCCGGCGACAGCGTCGGAATGATCTCCACCGCCCAGCGCGGCAACCCCAGCACCCGGCCGGTGGCCCGCGCCTCCTCGGCCTTCTGCATGTAGATCGTCCGGGTGGAGGCCATCTTCAGGATCGCCGAGGCCTCCTTGGCCGCCGCGCCGTCCACCACGTCCGACAGGTGGTGCACCACCGCGACGAAGGACAGGCCGAGCCGGCGGCCGAACTTCAGCAGGCGCTGGAACAGCTGCGCCACGAACGGGCTGTTGATGATGTGCCAGGCCTCCTCGACCAGGAAGATGCGCTTCTTCCGGTCCGGCCTGATCCAGGTGTGCTCCAGCCACACGCCGACGATCGCCATCAGGATCGGCATCGCGATCGAGTTGCGGTCGATGTGCGAGAGGTCGAAGACGATCAGCGGCGCGTCCAGGTCGATGCCGTCGGTGGTCGAGCCGTCGAACATGCCGCGCAGGTCACCGTCGACCAGCCGGTCCAGCACCAGCGCCACGTCCAGGCCCCAGCGCTGCACCTCGTCCACCGCGACGCCCAGCGACTCCACCGACGACAGCTCGGGGTTGCGCAGCGTGTCGATGATGTCGTCCAGGACCGGCTGGCGGTCCTTCACCGAGGCCACCACGTGGGCGTGCGCGGCCTTCAGCGCGAAGCCCGCCCGCTCCTCCAGGCCGCGCCCCATCGCCACCTCGATGATGGTGCGCAGCAGCGACAGCTGACCGGTCTGGGTGATCGCCGGGTCCAGCGGGTTGAGCTTCACCCCGCCGTCCCGGGCCGCCATCGGGTCCAGGCGGATCGACTTTATGCCGAGCGCGTTGGCGATCAGGTTCCACTCGCCCACGCCGTCCTCGCCCTGCGCGTCCAGCACCACCACCTGCCGGTCGCGGAACCTCAACTGCCGCAGGACGTACGTCTTCTCCAGCGCCGACTTGCCGTTGCCCGACTCCCCCAGCACCAGCCAGTGCGGCGCCGGCAGTTGCTGCCCGTACAGCTGGAAGGGGTCGTAGACGTACCCCTTGCCGCTGTACACCTCGCGCCCGATGATCACGCCCGAGTCGCCCAGCCCCGGCGCCGCGGTGGGCAGGTAGACCGCCTGCGCCTGGCCGGTCGAGGTGCGCACGGGCAACCGGGTGGTCTCCACCTTGCCGAACATCAGGCTGGTGAACGCGTCGGTGAGGTTGCCGAGCGCCATGGACGGCCTCCTGGTGGGTGGAAGGGCTCAGTGGGTGGACGGGCCGCGGTGGACGGACGCGCGCGGGCGGCTCAGCGGCGGATGCCGGTGGCGAACGGCAGCGTGTTGACGAACGCGCGGTGGTGCTCGCGGTCGCACCACTCCAGCTTGAGGTAGCTCTTGCCGGCCGACGCCCGGATGGTCCGCTTGTCGCGGGCCAGCGCCTCGGGACTGCGCGAGGACACCGTGATGTACCCGACCAGGTTGACCCCGGCCGCGCCGGAGGCCAGGTCGTCACCGCGCTGGTCCACCCGGCCGGTGTGGGCCAGGTCGCGCGGGTCGACGGTGCGGTTCATCTTGGCCGCGCGGCTCGCCTCCGCCTCGTCGTTGGTCTTCTCCGTCAGCATCCGCTCGATCGCGACGTCGGTCGGCTCCAGGTCCATCGTCACGGCGACCGTCCGGATCACGTCCGGGGTGTGCACCAGCAGCGGCGCGAGGAAGTTGACGCCCACGGGGGTGAGCGGCCACTCCTTGACCCACGCGGTGGCGTGGCACCACGGCTCCCGGGTCGTCGACTCGCGGGTCTTCGCCTGCAGGTACTGCGGGTGGGTCGCGTCCAGCTCGGCCGGCCACGCGTTGCGCCGGGACATCGCCTGGATGTGGTCGATCGGGTGGTCCGGGTCGTACATCGAGTGCAGCAGCGAGGACAGCCGGGCCTGGCCCAGCGGCTGGCGCACCCGGATGTCCGCCTCCGCGAGCCGGGCGCAGATGTCGGTCAGCTCGCGCGCCATCACCGCCGCCAGGCCCTCGTCGTCCCGGGCCCGCCCGCCGGTCGCCGTCCGGCCCATCGCGTGCGCCTCGGCCGCGAGGTCGCGGGTGTAGTGCATGCAGGCCACCAGGTACGCGCGGTGCTGCTCCGAGGAGGTCGACACCATCGACTGCAGCTGGTCGTACGACTCCTGCAGCCAGCGCGGCGCGTCGCGGTCACCGCGCCGCTCGACGTCCTTGGCGTGCGCGTCCGGGTCGGCCGGCAGCGTCCGGGCCAGGATCTGCAGCCGCGTCACGAAGCCGTCCCCGTTGGCGACGTGCTTCAGCAGCGTGCCGAACCGGTCGACCAGCGCCTCCTGGTCCTCCGAGTCGCGCAGGCCCACGCCCGGGCCCTCGATCTCGATCGCGGCCGTCACCGTGCGCCGCTCCAGGTGCATCAGCACCCCGACCTCGTCCGGCCCGAACGGCGCCGTCAACCAGCGCAGCCGCCCCACCCCCGGCGGCGGACCGACCTCCACCTCCCGGCCGTCCAGCCGGGTGCCGGCGTCCATCACGTCCGAACGCCACGCCGCGCGGCCGCTGCGGACCGTCCGCCGGTAGGTGCGGTTGATCTCCGCCCACCGGTAGAACGTCCGCTTGCGGTACGGCACGTAGACCGCCGCGATGGCCAGCGCGGGCAGGCCGACCAGGCCGCCGATGCGCAGCGGCAGGACCGGCATCATCAGGCCCCAGAGCATCCCGAGGAACGCCCCGAAGATGATCAGCAGGATCTCGCCGGTCTCCCGGTTCCGGCCGATCGGCGCGTTCGGGCGGGCCTTGCCGATCAGGTAGGTGCGGCGCTGGTGCACGTACGGCTGGGCGTACTGGGCACCGTAATGGCCGAGCGGTTCACTGCTCACTTACCCGTCACCCTCCCTTCGCTGGATTGCTGTCGCGGATCGGAACCGAGGCCTGCTGGGGCGGCCCGGCCTGCGGCGGCGGAGCCGGCGTGCGGCCCGCGTGCGCGGCGATGCCCGGGGCCACCGAACCCCCGCCCGCACCCCCGCCGCCGCCCGCGCCCTGCGGGCCGCGGTCGCCGTGGGTGGTGATGCCCTGCTTCATGAGGTTCGCGGTGCCGTTGATCATCGCCGAACCGGCCGACACCGCGCTGGCGCGGGCGTGCCGCATGCTCATGATCTCGTCGCCGAAGCCCGGCACGAAGCGGTACACCGCCGCGCTCGCGAAGATCGACAGGAACAGGATCGCCAGGCCGGACAGCACCCGGGCGAAGTCGTCGTTCGCCCCCGCACCGGTCGCGACGGCACCCGCCAGGCCCAGGATGATCACGATGATCGGCTTCGCCAGGTCCACCGCCACCATCACCCCCGCCCACCGGCGCACGTGCTTCCACAGCTGCTTGTCCACCAGCCCCGCGTACACCGCCGTCCCCAGCAGCGCGCCCACGTACAGCATCGCCGCCCGGATCAGCAGCTCGATCCAGAGCACCGCCGCCGCGAGCACCGCCACCAGCGACACGATGATCAGGATCAGCGGCCCGCCACCCATGTCCCCCTTCTCCAGGGTGTCGGCGAACCCGCCCAGGTACGTCCCGGTGTCGGACTTCGTCCCGACCGCGATCGCCTTGGTCAGTCCGTCCGTGGCACTCACCACGGTGTAGAGGATCAACGGCGTGAACGCGGACGCCACGACCGTCAGCCACAGGAACCCGATCGCCTCCGAGACCGCCGTCGTCAACGGCGCCCCGCGCACCGCCCGCTTCGTCACCGCGAGCAGCCACAGCACCAGCGTGATGATCGTCGAGGCCGCGAACACCACCGCGTACTGCTGCAGGAACGACGCATTGGTGAAGTCCACCTGCGTCGTCCCGTCGATGGCCCCCGACAACTTCCGCACGACCCACGCCGCCGCCTGCGCACACCCCTTGGCCAACGACCCGAGCGGGTCGGTCACGTTCCCGACCGTCCCGCTTCCGGGAACCGAGCCGGCACCCCCTGGGGCGCAGTAGACGTCGTTCCCCGGCAAGGGGACGCCGGGACAGCTCGTATTGGTCACTCCAGGGCTAGGAGTCGGCGACGGGTCCGCCAAGGCGCGCTGCGCGGTGAGCATGACCGTGGTCATGCCGACCAATGCGCCACCACCAATTCGGCGCAGGTTCATCCGTACCTTCTCCGCCCTGCCGTCAGCGCGCATAACGGAAGCCTCCGAACTGCTCGACGGCACCAGTGATCTCCTCGGCGGTCGCGGCCTGCTGATCCGGCGGCACGGGCGCCGGACCCGACGTCCGGCTGACGTCGGTAAGCTTCCAGTCCGTTCCGGTCCACCGCAGGCTCAGACTGAGCGTGAACCACTCATCCGAAACCGGCTTGACCGATCGCTCGCCCGCCAGCCCGTACAGGCCCGTGCACCAGACATCGACCTTGACGCTGTCAGGGTTGTATCCGCTGCTCTTCGCCCCCACCGGAATCGTTCGGATGACGAACGTCATGCCCTTCGGGGCGTGGCCCTGGGCGTCGAGACCGTAGCGGGCGGCGGTGTCGCCGCCGAAGCCCTGGTCCAGGCGGGTCTGGAGGGTGGGCAGGGCGGCCGGGTCGGCGATGGTGGTGACGATGGTGTGGCGGGTGTCGGCGCGGAACATGTCCGCGCCGCCGAGGGCGACCGCGTAGTTGGTGGCGGCGGACTGGGCGCCCTGGTCGGTGTGCGGGTAGCCGCTGGGGATGCCGTTGCTGGTGGCGCCGACGGGCTGGTCGCCGCTGGGGGCGGGACCGGCGCCGACGGGTGCGGTGGGGGTGGCATGGTCGGAGGAGCGGGCGGTGCCGCCCGGGTCGGGCTTGCCGTGGTTGGCGATGGAGATCGCGACGACGAGCAGCGTGACGACGACGAGGACGGCCAGCAGGGTGCGGAGCGGTCGCGGCTGACGTCCGTTCAGCTGCGAGGAGGGCTGTTCGCCGACCGGTAGCCGCGTACGGGTGTGCGGCTGGTCGTCGGACAACGGCACGGCGGCCCTCCTGGTGCGGGGAGCCGGGCGGCTCCGGGGGCCCTCCGGCCGTGGGCGGGCGCGGACGGAGGGTGGGGACGGGGTGACTCGGGGCGGGCTCCGGGCGGTCCGGACGGGGACCGGGCTCGGACCGGCAGCAGGGCTACCGCTGTCCGATCGTCAGATCGCCATGCCGTAGACAATGGTGAACAGAGTGCCGAGTGATCCAATGATGAACACGCCGGTCAGCCCGGCGATGATCAGTCCCTTGCCCTGTTCCGCGCCGAAGCTGTCCCGCATGGCGGTCGCACCGATCCGCTGCTTGGCGGCGCCCCAGACGGCGAGGCCGAGGCAGACGAGGATGGCGACGGCCATGATGACCTCGACCATCACCCGGGCCTCCGACCCGAGGCTCGCGAACGGACCCCAGTCCGGGGCGATCCCGCCGATGATGGTGTCGATATTCGGCTTCTTTGGTGGGTCCTCGGCCGCCAGGTGGCCGATCGCGATGCTCTGCACGCTGCTCAGGTTCATTTCCATCTCACCGCCCGATCAGGCAAATTCAAGGGCCCTGACCCCGCCCGCGCGAAGGGTCGGTGCCTATTCTTGGCCAGATCTGATGTCGACTTGGCTACTTCTCGCGGATTGGTCGTGAGGCATCGGACACGTACGCGAGGATGTCCACCGTACGAAGGATAGCGCTCACTCTTTGTATCTCTGATGATTGCGGTGAGCAACGCCTTCCGGAACACTTCGACTGACGATTCGTCGGGATGGTGCTGATGGTACTCCGGAAGGCCGGTACGGCCGCCGCTGCGGCGGGAGTTGTCGGGATCGGGTTCGTCGGGCTGGTGACGATCGGGACGTACGCCGCGAGCGGGACGCCCCAGCAGACGGCCAATCGCGGGACGCTGTCGGCGGGTTCGGTGCCGGCGGCCTACCAGGGGGCGATCCAGAAGTGGGGCGCGCTCTGTCCGGAGATCTCCCCGCCGATGCTCGCGGCGCAGCTGTACCAGGAAAGCGGCTTCGATCCGCAGGCCCGTTCCGGTGTGGGGGCGTTGGGAATGGCCCAGTTCCTGCCGGGCACCTGGGACATCTACGGCGTCGACGCGAATGGCGACGGCAAGAAGGACATCTGGGACCCGGCCGACGCGATCGCCTCCGCGGCGAACTACGACTGCGCGCTGGCCAGGGACGTGGCCAAGGTCCCGGGGGACCGTCAGGACAACCTGCTGGCCGCGTACAACGCCGGCCCGTACGCGGTGGAGAAGTACAACGGCGTGCCCCCGTACAAGGAGACGCAGGGGTACGTGAAGAACATCAAGGCGCTGGCGCGCAGCTTCACGGCGCCGACCGCGCCGGTGGAGGTGTCGCAGCAGTCGGCGGGGGCGATCTACTTCGCGCAGACGAAGCTGGGCACGCCGTACCTGTGGGGCGGCGAGGGGCTGCCCTCGCAGAACGGGCGGTTCGACTGTTCGGGCCTCACCCAGGCAGCGTTCGAGACGGTGGGAATCACGCTGCCCCGGGTGGCCAACGACCAGTGGTACGCCGGGCCGCATCCCTCCCGGGACCAGCTGCGGCCGGGCGACCTGGTGTTCTTCGCGACGGACCTGAACGATCCGCGCAGCATCCATCACGTCGGGATCTACGTCGGCGGCGGCTACATGATCAACGCGCCGCACACCAACGCGGTCATCCGTTACGACAAGATCGACACCAAGGAGTACATCGGCGCGACCCGGGTCACCACCGACGGCGCCCAGGCGCTGCCGGTGCGCAACCTGGACGGGAGCATCACGGGCAAGGGCGGCATCGGCGGCGGCGCCACCCCAGACGCGCCCGCCACTCCCACCGCGACCACCGCGGCAGCCGTCCAGCAGGCCGCCCCGCCGGCCGCCGCGCCCGCCGCGCCGAACGGGGCCCCTCCCGTCGCCGCCCACGCCGCCACGGCGCCCGCCGCCCGGCCCGTGACCCCGTCGGCACCAGCCTCCGCAGCCCGTCCCACGGGTCAACCGACCGCAAAACCCTGAGCCCCCGGCGGCCCGGCGTGTGAGTGCGCTGTGGACGCTGAGTCAAGTTTCCATAACCACGCGTTTACGTGGAACGCTGTGCACCGCTGATGACGTTTGGTCCGTTGGCCCCTCGTCAGCTCATCGCGCCGGGCGGGCCGCCCGGCCGGAACGTACAAGGTGCTGCAGCGGACCAGAAGGAGGTGCGGCGTGTCGACGCCGCTTGCCGACACGACCAACCCCGACCTCGGCCTGCTCTACGCCGTCAACGGGCTCGCCAAGAGCTCCCCGCCGTGGCTGGACCACCTGGTCTCGTGGATCGGCGAGTACGGCATCCTGATCGGCCTGGCGATGCTCGGCCTGGTCGGCTGGCTGCAGGCCAGACGCCGGCCGGACGCGCCGGTGGCGATCGCGGGACTGCTCTGGGTGCCGCTGTCGGTCGCCGTCGCCGAGCTGGCCAACCTGCCGATCGCCGCGATCGTGAACCGGCCGCGACCGTTCGTGGACCACGGCGGGCTGCTGGTCCTCGTGGACGGCAAGGCCGGCACGCACTCCTTCGTCAGCGACCACTCGACGATGACGATGGGCGTCGCGGTGTCGCTCTTCCTGGTGAACCGGCGGCTCGGCTGGATCGCCGGCGGGCTCGCCCTGCTGCAGGGCTTCTGCCGGATGTTCATGGGCGTCCACTACCCGACCGACGTGATCGGCGGCTACGCGCTCGCGACCGCCGTGGTGCTGCTGCTGGCGCCGATCGCGATGGCCGTCCTGGTGCCGCTCTGCCACGCGCTGACCCGCACCGCCGTCGCCCCGCTGATCCGGGCGCCCGAGCGCGGTGGCGCTCCGCGCGGGCGGCGGCGCGGCCGCGAGCGCGGGGCCGTCCGCACGGACGAGCAGCCGCCGGAGTCGGACCTGGCCGCCTGAGCGGTCAGCCGGATCCGGCGCCGGTGTCGGTGTCGGAGAGGTGGTCGGCACCCTCGCGGCGGGCCAGGTCGCGGGAGCGGCGGGCCGGGGCATTCCAGCCGCAGCTGCACGTCGCGTAGGCGAAGGACCCGCGTTCGCTGATCGCGACGCGGTGCTCGGGCATCCGGGTGCCGGGCTCGGCCGACAGCTCAGTGTGCACGTCGTTCACGGTAGCGCGCCGGGCACCCGGCGCGCGACGCCCTCCGCGCGCCCGGTCCCGCGTAACCATCCGCACCCCAACTCGTTTGCCCGGAAAGAGCTCTGCCCACCTGCTGGTGTCCGGCGGAGCAGTCGGGCCCGAGGGGGTTGTCGCGAGGATGAAGATGACCGACCAGCAGCGCAGCGGACGGCCGGGGCGCCGGCCGGTACCGCACCTGCGCTCGGCGGCCGGGGCCGCCCTGCTCGCCGCCGCCCTGGCCGCACTGGCCGGCTGTTCGGGCGGGTCCGGCGGCGGCTCGGCCGATCAGAGCACCCCCGACCAGCTCGCCGCGGACCCGGTCACCGCCGTCCGCAACGCCGCCGACATCACCGGCCGCACCGGGTCGGCACACGCCGCCACCGAGCTGACCACCGAGTCGAGCGACAAGAAGGCGGCCTTCTCCGGCACCGGCGGCTACGACTACGTGAAGCGGATCGGCCGCCTGGAGATCGCGGTGCCGCCCGGCGCGGCGACCACCGGCAAGATCGTCGAGGTGGTCCTGCCGGGCACGGTCTACCTGCAGAACAGCGGCGCCAAGGTGCCCGAGGGCAAGTGGGTCAAGCTGGACGTGCGCCAGCTGCCGGACGGCAACCTGGTGAGCAGCGGCGGCACCGACCCGGCCACCGCGGCGGGGGCGCTGCGCGGGGTGCAGAAGGCGGACGCGGTCGGCGTCGAGACGGTCGACGGGGTCGCGCTGCACCACTACCGCGGCACCCTGGACCTGTCGAAGGCGGCCGACGCGACCGGCGGCCGGGGCGGCGACGGCCTGCGGATGGGCGCCCAGACCTTCACCGTCAAGGACGTCCCCTACGACGCGTGGCTGGACGACCAGGGCCGGCTGCACAAGGTGGTCGAGGTCTTCACCTTCGCCGGGGTGGCCGGCTCGAAGGAGGCCAAGGACCAGGTGAAGGTCACGTCGACCACCTCGCTGACGGACTTCGGCAAGCCGGTGGAGGCGGCCGAGCCGGCGGCCTCGGACATCTTCGCCCTGAAGCCCACGGAGAGCCCGAAGTAGACGGCCGGGGCAGCGCTCCGGCGCCGGGGCGTGTCGGGGCGCCGCCGGAGCGAGTGGCCGTCCGGGGAGCCGCGGTCACCCGTTTCGGCGGCGCGAGATGGCCCGTCCGTGCCATGTGGACGGGCTCCGAAGTGCCTAGGCTGGACGTCGGGTGGCTGCCGCCCGGGCTGGCGAGGCACTGAAGGGGTGGTGCAGGTGGTGTCGTCCACGGGCGGCCGCAGCAACGGCCACGACGACGCGGCCCTCGACGAGATCGAGCTGGCCGGCGAGCTGATGATCGCCGCGACGGCCAGCACCGGCGACCGGCTGCCGACCGAGCGGATCGACGAGGTGCTGCTCGACCGGCCCGAGCCCGGCCGGTCGGACGCGGACCGGTACGCCGAGCGGGACCCGTACACCGAGCGGGAGCGGTAGGGCCGCGGGCGGGCCCCCGGCCCCGACGGGCGGGTTCAGCTGCGCAGCAGCCGGCTGATCGCGGCGGTCGCCTCCGCCACCTTGGCGTCGAGCTCGGCGCCGCCCTGCTCGGCCGCGGCGGCGACGCAGTGCCGCAGGTGCTCCTCCAGCAGGGAGAGAGCGAAGGACTGCAGGGCCTTGGTGCTGGCCGACACCTGGGTGAGCACGTCGATGCAGTAGACGTCCTCGTCGACCATGCGCTGGAGCCCGCGGATCTGGCCCTCGATCCGGCGCAGCCGCTTGAGGTGGGCGTCCTTCTGCGCGCTGTAGCCGTGCGGGCCGTGACCGCCCTGGTGCGCGTCGGCGGCGGCCGGGGCGTGGTCGGCGTGCGGCTCGGTGCCGGGCGCGTCGTCCGGCTCGGTGCGCGCTTGCGTCGTGGTCATCGGCCCGCCTTCGTCTGGATGCCTGGTGGCTGCGTCGGCCACCAGTGTCCAACACCGGGACCCTCCGTGGTGTTCCGACGACCGGACCGGGCCCGGCGGGGCCCGGCCGACGGGGGTTCCGGGCGCCCCCGGGCGGGCCGTCGGCGGGTTCGCCCGTCTGGGCGGCGCCCCGGTCTTCCGTACGCAGGACGAGGGCAATCCGGGCGAGGTTCCGTCAGACTGGGGGCTCACGTCCGCACATGGAAGTGCGCTCCGGGGTCGCCGGTGCGGCAGCCGAACGGAAGGGGAGGTTCCGCCTCCTGCCCAACCACCCCGTTTGCGTGATTGCGCTTGGTTGCACCTAGCATCGTTCAGTCCCTACCCCGCACATCGGAGATTTCCGTGCGTTTTAGCCTGACCCCGAAGGAGACGAGCTTCTACGACATGTTCGCCGCCGCCGCGGAGAACCTCGTCGTCGGTTCGAAGCTCCTGCTGGAACTGCTGGGATCAGACGTGTCGGCCCGCGCGGAGATCGTCGAGCGCATGCGCGCCGCCGAGCACGCCGGGGACGACACCACCCATGCCGTCTTCCACCAGCTGAACTCGTCCTTCATCACGCCCTTCGACCGCGAGGACATCTACAGCCTCGCCTCGTCGCTGGACGACATCATGGACTTCATGGAGGAGGCCGTCGACCTGGTCGTCCTCTACGACATCCAGACCCTGCCGAAGGGCATCGAGCAGCAGATCGAGGTGCTCGCCCGGGCCGCCGAGCTCACCGCCGCCGCGATGCCGAACCTGCGCACCATGTCGAACCTCACCGAGTACTGGATCGAGGTCAACCGCCTGGAGAACCAGGCCGACCAGATCCACCGCAAGCTGCTCGCCCACCTGTTCTCCGGTCAGTACGACGCCATCGAGGTGCTCAAGCTCAAGCAGGTCGTGGACGTCCTTGAGGAGGCGGCGGACGCCTTCGAGCACGTCGCCAACACGGTGGAGACCATCGCCGTCAAGGAGTCCTGACCCCCGTGGACATGGCTGCTCTCATCGCCGTCATCGGCGTTGCGTTCTTCTTCACGTACACCAACGGCTTCCACGACTCGGCGAACGCGATCGCCACGTCGGTCTCCACGCGGGCGTTGACCCCGCGGGCCGCGCTCGCGATGGCCGCCGTGATGAACCTGGCCGGCGCCTTCCTCGGCAGCGGTGTCGCGCACACCGTCTCCAAGGGGATCATCGAGACCCCGACCGGCGACAAGGGCATGGTGATCCTCTTCGCCGCCCTGATCGGCGCGATCGCGTGGAACCTGATCACCTGGTACTTCGGCCTGCCCTCCTCCTCGTCGCACGCGCTGTTCGGCGGCATGGTCGGCGCGGCGCTGGCCGGCGGGATCGACGTGATCTGGAGCGGCGTCCTCGACAAGATCGTCATCCCGATGATCGTCTCGCCGGTGGTCGGCCTGATCGGCGGCTTCCTGGTGATGCTGGCGATCCTGTGGATCTTCCGGCGGGCCAACCCGCACCGCGCCAAGCGCAACTTCCGGGTCGCGCAGACCGCCTCGGCCGCCGCGATGGCGCTGGCGCACGGTCTGCAGGACGCGCAGAAGACCATGGGCATCGTGGTCATGGCGCTCACCATCTCGGGCCACCAGACCACCGGCGAGATCCCGGTCTGGGTGAAGATCTCCTGCGCCACGATGCTCTCGCTGGGCACCTACGCGGGCGGCTGGCGGATCATGCGGACCCTCGGCCGCAAGATCATCGAGCTGGACCCGCCGCAGGGCTTCGCGGCCGAGGCCACCGCCTCGGCGATCATGTACATCACGTCGTTCGTCTTCAAGGCGCCGATCTCCACCACCCACGTGATCACCGCGGCGATCATGGGCGCGGGGGCCACCAAGCGGGTCCGCGCGGTGCGCTGGGGCGTCGCCAAGAACATCGTGCTCGGCTGGTTCATCACGATGCCGGCGGCCGCCCTCGTCGCGGCGCTGGTGTACTGGTTCGTCCACCTGTTCTGGGGCTAGCCCCCGGCCGGCCCGCACAACCGCCGGCCCGTGGAGAACTGACAGGGCCCGCCCCCACATCTCGGGGGCGGGCCCTTTTCATGCTCCGCGGCGGCACCGCCATGCAGCACCGTGGAGCAGCTCGGTCTCCGGGGCGCCGGGGTTTAGCCGAAGCGGCCGGAGATGTAGTCCTCGGTCGCCTGGACCGAGGGGTTGGAGAAGATCCGCTGGGTGTCGTCCAGCTCGACCAGCTTGCCCGGCTGGCCGACGCCGGCCAGGTTGAAGAAGGCGGTGCGGTCGCTGACGCGGGCCGCCTGCTGCATGTTGTGGGTCACGATGACGATGGTGAACTGGGACTTCAGCTCGCCGATCAGGTCCTCGATGGCCAGGGTGGAGATCGGGTCGAGCGCCGAGCAGGGCTCGTCCATCAGCAGGACCTGGGGCTCGACCGCGATGGCGCGGGCGATGCACAGACGCTGCTGCTGACCGCCGGAGAGGCCGGCGCCCGGCTTGCCCAGCCGGTTGTGGACCTCGTTCCAGAGGTTGGCGCCCTTGAGCGAGCGCTCCACGACCTCGTCCAGGACGGCCTTCTTCTTCACGCCGGCGAGGCGCAGGCCGGCGACCACGTTGTCGTAGATCGACATGGTCGGGAACGGGTTCGGCCGCTGGAACACCATGCCGACCGAGCGGCGCACGGCGACCGGGTCGACGTTGGAGGCGTAGAGGTTCTCGTCGTCCAGGAGCACCTTGCCCTCGACGCGGGCGCCCGGGATCACCTCGTGCATCCGGTTGAGGGTGCGGAGGAAGGTGGACTTGCCGCAGCCCGAGGGGCCGATGAAGGCGGTCACCGAGCGGGGCTCGATGCTCATCGAGATGTCCTCGATGGCCTTGGTGGAGCCGTAGTAGGCCGACAGTCCGCTGACGTCGATGCGCTTGGCCATGATCGTTGCTTCTCTCGTCTGTCTTCGTCAGTCGGTCGCTCAGTGTCCGGCCTTGGGCGAGCGCCAGCGTGCGATGCCCCGGGCGATGAGGTTGAGCCCCATCACGAAGGCGATCAGCACGAGCGCGGCGCCCCAGGCGCGGGCGTAGCCGAAGTCGTTGTTGACCAGGGAGTACTGCTGCCAGATGTACATCGGCAGGGACTGCTGCGGTCCGTCGAACGGGTTGCTGTTGATGTAGTCGGCACCGAACACCAGCATCAGCACCGGGGCGGTCTCACCCGTGATGCGGGCGACCGCGAGCATCACACCGGTGGTGATGCCGCCGATCGCGGTGGGCAGGACGATCCGCAGGATGGTCTTCCACTTCGGCACGCCGAGCGCGTACGACGCCTCGCGCAGCTCGTTCGGGACGAGCTTGAGCATCTCCTCGGTGGAGCGGACCACGACCGGCATCATCAGGATGGCCAGCGCGAGGCTGCCCGAGAAGCCGGAGTAGCCGAAGCCGAGGGCGAGGTTCCAGAGCGACAGGATGAACAGACCGGCGACGATCGACGGCACGCCCGTCATGACGTCGACGAAGAAGGTGACGACCTTGGCGAGCTTGCCGCGGCCGTACTCCACCAGGTAGACGGCGGTGAGCAGGCCGATCGGGGCGGCCATCGCAGTGGCCAGGCCGACCTGCTCCAGGGTGCCGATCAGCGCGTGGTAGATGCCGCCGCCCGGGCCGGACGAGATGACGCCCTTCATCGAGTGGCTCAGGAAGTACCCGTTCACCACGCCGATGCCCTGCTGGATCGTGTAGACGGTCAGCGCGACCAGCGGCACGACGGCGAGGATGAAGGCGACCCAGACCACCGAGGTGGCGAAGCGGTCCTTGGCCTGGCGGCGGCCCTCGACCCGGGCCGAGAGGATGTAGCTGATCAGGACGAACAGGAGCGCCGAGATCAGGCCCCACTGCAGGTGGCTGGCCAGGCCGCCGACGGCGCCGATGGTGCAGCCGAGGGCGATCGAGCCCACCGCGACGGCGGGCGGGGCCCACTTGGGCAAGCGGTTGGCGGTCAGCGCCCGGCTGAGCGGGAGCGCGTCCGCCGGAACAGTCGTGGTAACGCTGCTCATGCCGAGTACTCCTTGCGGCGGGCGACGATCAGCCGCGCGGCACCGTTCACCAGCAGGGTGATCACGAACAGGACGAGGCCGGAGGCCATCAGGGCGTTGCGGCCGTTGTCGCCGGCCTCGGCGAACTTCAGCGCGATGTTCTGCGCGAAGGTGCCGCCGCCCGGGTCGAGGATGTGCAGCGACAGGACGCTGTTGGAGGACAGCACCACCGCGACGGCGATGGTCTCGCCGAGCGCGCGGCCGAGGCCGAGCATCGAGGCCGAGATGATGCCGGGGCGGCCGAAGGGCAGCACCGCGGTGCGGATCATCTCCCAGCGGGTCGCGCCGAGCGCGAGGGCCGCCTCCTCGTGCATCCGCGGCGTCTGGCGGAACACCTCGCGGGAGACCGCGGTGATGATCGGCAGGATCATGATCGCGAGCAGGATGCCGACGGTGAACAGGTTGCGCGGGGTGGTGCCGGTCTTGGTCTGGTCGAAGATGTACGTCCAGCCGAGGTACTCGTTGAGCCAGCTGGTCAGACCGTCCATGTGCGGCACCAGGAACAGCGCGCCCCAGAGGCCGTAGACGATGCTCGGGACGGCCGCCAGCAGGTCCACCAGGTACGCGAACGGCTGGGCGATCCGGCGCGGCGCGTAGTGCGAGATGAACAGCGCGATCCCGATCGCGACCGGGACGGCGATCGCCATGGCGATGAGCGCGCTCACGATCGTGCCGAACGCGAGGACGGCGATGCCGAAGACCGGCTTCGGGGCGTCCGGCGTCCACTCGAAGGTGGTGAGGAAGTTGCCGTCGTTCTTGCTGAGCGCGAGGCCGGAGCGCCAGGCCAGGAAGCCGGCGATGGCGCCCATCACGACCAGCAGGAGGATGCCCGAGCCCCGGGCGAGGTTCATGAAGATCTTGTCGCCGACGCGGCTGTCGCGCGGTCGGCGTTCCCTGCCTCGCGGCGCGGCAGGGGAGGATGAAGTCATTGGTCTACTCCGGTCTGGTGGCGCCGCCCCGGGAGGGGGCGGCACCATGGCGGCGGTGCCCCGGACGTGGTGCTGGGTCGGGCGTTCCGGTGGGACGGCCCCGGCCCCCCTCGCTCACGGGGCCGCCCCACCGGTGGTCCTGCTGGGTCAGGCCAGGGTCGGGATGACGGCGTTGAGCTTGTCGGTGAGCTCCTTCGGCAGCGGGACGTAGCCCTTCTCGCCGATCGCCTTCTGGCCCGCGTCGCTGGCGGTGTAGGTCAGGAAGGCCTTCAGCGTGTCGAGCGTGTCGGCCTTGTTGCCCTTGTCGCAGACGATCTCGTAGGTGACCAGGACCAGCGGGTAGGAGTTCTCGTCCTTGGTCGCGTAGTCGAGCTTCAGCGTCAGGTCGCTGCCGGTGCCGGTGATCTTCGCCTTGGCGAAGGTGTTGGCGGCGTTCTCGGCGGTCGCGGCGACCGGCTTGGCGGCGCCGGTGTTGATCGCGGCGCTCTTCAGGCTGTTGGTCTGCGCGAAGGAGAGCTCGACGTAGCCGATCGAGTTCTTGACCTGCTTGATCTGGGCCGCGACGCCGGCGCTGCCGTTGGCGGACTGGCCACCCTTGCCGGCCCAGGTCTTGGCGGCCGGGTAGGACCAGGCGCCACCGCCGGCCGCGGCGAAGTAGTGGGTCAGGTTGTCGGTGGTGCCGGAGTCGTCCGAGCGGTGGAAGGACTGGATGTCGGTGTCCGGCAGCTTGGCGCCCGGGTTGAGGGCGGCGATCGCCGGGTCGTTCCACTTGGTGATCTGCGAGTCGAAGATCTTGGCGGCGGTGGGGCCGTCCAGGACCAGGTTGTCGACACCGTCGACGTTGTAGACCAGCGAGATCAGGCCCGCGGCCATCGGCAGGTCGATGCCCTGGCCACCGGTGCAGACCGCCTTGGAGGCGTCGACCTCGGCCGGCTTCAGGGCCGAGTCGGAGCCGGCGAACTGGATCTTTCCCTGGGTGAACTGCTGGACGCCCGCGCCGGAGCCGCCACCGCTGTAGTTGACCGTGGCGCCGGAGCAGGCCGCACCGAAGGCGGTCTTCCACACGTCGACGGCGTTGCCCTGCGCGGTGGAACCGGCGGCGAGGAGGGCGGTGGGCTTGCTGCCACAGTTGATCGAGGCCGCGGCGGCGGAACCCGAGGAGCCCGAACCACCGGCGGTCGTGTTGTTGTTGTCCGAGCCGCACGCGGCGAGCGACAGCGAGCTGACGAGCGCCATGGCACCGATCGCGAGGGCCTTGGTGCGGCCGTTCCGCTGGAGCTTCACTGGGTGTCCCTTTCTGTGGCATTGCCCGGCGCGCGGGCCGTGCGATACGGCGGAGCGCGGGTTTTGCTGTGGTCCGGGGCCCGTCCGGCCCTCCGGTAGTCCCGAAGTTAGGCCGGGGAAGTGACACGACAGCCGGTCGCAAGTGAACGGGGAGTGAACCTCGAACGGATGACAGGAAACTAGGTCAGGTAGTAACGGTTGCGTCACGGCAAGAACTCGGGAAGATCACTTCCATCGTTCCGCTACCAACGGAAGCCGTGCGTCCGCACCGGCTTCGCCCCCAGGATCTCCAGCAGGGCGTCGACCAGCAACCGGTCGCGGTCGTGGGTCAGCCGGACGCGGGCCTTCCCCGCCGGGAGCCACTCCAGCCGGTCCACTTCGCGGTTCGGCCGGAACGCCCCCGTGGTCGGCACCGCCGCCCAGTAGCGGACCTCCTTCGGACGGCCCTGCACCGGGTAGTGCTGCGCGGGCAGCTCGGGACCGAGCACACAGCCGAACCCGGTCTCCTCGCGCACCTCGCGCACCGCCGCCTCGGCCATGCCCTCGCCCGGGTCGAGCTTGCCCTTGGGCATGCTCCAGTCGTCGTACTTGGGCCGGTGGATCAAGGCGATCCGGGGCCGTCCCAGCCGGCCGCTCTTCTTGGGCCGGCCGGGCAGCCACAGCACCGCGCCCGCGGCGAGGATCACCGGGGCGTGCTCCGCCTGGCCGGTGCTCAGCCGATCGCGCAATTCATGCCGTCCGTGGTGCGGGGGAATGCCCCCAGCCCTCGGCAGGGGGGACCTCCAGCCAGCCGTCCAGGCCTGGCGGGAGTTCGGGCCACCGGCGGCCGAAGGCGTACCGCGCCGCCTCGACCTCCAGTCGTTGATCAGCATGCACCACGCCCAGTACGTAGGCGGTGGCGGGGGTGATCCGCGGCGTGCGCGCCGCCGTCGCCGCGGTGACCGCCGCGTCGGCCGCCTCCTGGTGGCGGCCCAGCACGTCGTCCAGCTCGTCCAGCTCCACGGACGGGCGGCCGCACACCTCCAGCGCGTAGCGGGCCCGCTTCACCAGGATCCGCATCCGCGCCCACGGCTCGTCGTCGGCGGCCAGCGCGGTGTCCGCGTCCACCGCGCCACGGGCCTGCGGAACGGCGCCCAGCCGGCGCAGCCCGTTCCCGCCGTACGGCGTGGCGGCGCGCTGGAGCGGCAGCTGGGCGGCGCTCGCGGTCAGCGCGGTGAACGCGGCGGCCGCCTGCGGCAGCAGCACCGCGCCGGCCCGCGCGTTCGCCGACTCCAGCAGCGGCGCCTCGCCGACCAGCAGCGTCATCCGGTCCGCCAGCGCGTGCAGCCGGGCCGACCGCAACTCCTGGAGCACGCTGGAGTGCGCCCTCGTCCGGGCCAGCGTCAGCTGCCGGTCCAGCAGCGCCCGCGCCTTCGGCGCGCCGGCGTGCCCGGCCAGCATGCCGGTCCCGTCCGGGTCCGAGCCGCTCAGCGAGTCGAGCGCGCCCAGCAGCCGGGCGGAGCGGCGGACGTACCCGGGCTCCAGCGCGAGCAGGTTGAGCAGCCAGCGCAGCTCGGTGCGGGACTCCTGCGCCCAGGTCTGCTCGAAGACGCTGCCGAAGGTGTGCAGCAGCCCGCCGATCCGCCGCACGGCACGCAGCAGGTCGGCCGTGCCGGCCGCCGGCACGGCCGCCGTGCCCGGTCTGGCGCCGACCTCCCCCACCGCCAGCGGCAGGGCGCGCAGGAACGCGCCGGCCTGGGCGGTGAGATGGCTGGAGAGGATGTCCCCGGCGGTCGCGGTGGAGGCCGCCCGGGCCGTCATCGGCGCTTCGGTCATGGCGTGGTAGATCCCCGTTCCCCCGGGTCCGTCCCCCGGGGCTGGTGGCCGACCGCCGGAGCCTGTCCCCTGCCGGCTCCGGCGGCTCGCATCAGTGGTCGCGTCAGCGGGAGGTGGCGGCCCGGCGGCGCTGGCGCGAGTCGATCAACAGGTCCTGGACGTGCCGCAGCGGCTTGCCCTCGGCGTCCTGCGAGTGGCGGGTCCAGGCGCCGTCCGGGCCGAGGTGCCAGGACTCGGTCTCGTCCGACACCCCGAGGTCGAGCAGCCCGGACAGCTCGGCGCGGTGCGCGGGATCGGTGATCCGCATCAGCGCCTCGATCCGGCGGTCCAGGTTGCGGTGCATCATGTCGGCGCTGCCGATCCAGACCTCCGGATCGCCGTTGTTGCCGAACACGAAGAGGCGGGAGTGTTCGAGGAAGCGGCCGAGCACGCTGCGGACCCGGATGTTCTCGCTCAGCCCCGGCACCCCAGGACGGATCGCGCAGATCCCGCGGACCCACACGTCCACCGGCACGCCGGCCTGCGAGGCCCGGTACAGCGCGTCGATCAGGGCCTCGTCGACGATCGAGTTGACCTTGAGCTTCACGTAGGCCGGACGGCCCGCGCGGTGGTGGGCGATCTCGTTGTGGATCCGGGCGACCAGGCCGTCGCGCAGACCGCGCGGGGCGGTCAGCAGACGGCGGTAGGACTCGCGGCGCGAGTAGCCGGACAGGCGGTTGAAGAGGTCCGAGAGGTCGGCCCCGACCTGCGGGTCCGAGGTGAGCAGCCCGAGGTCCTCGTAGAGCCGGGCGGTCTTCGGGTGGTAGTTGCCGGTTCCCACGTGCGAGTAGCGCCGCAGGGTGTCGCCCTCCTGACGGACCACCAGCGACAGCTTGCAGTGCGTCTTCAGGCCGACCAGGCCGTAGACGACGTGGCAGCCGGACTCCTCCAGCTTGCGGGCCCACTTGATGTTGGCCTGCTCGTCGAAGCGCGCCTTGATCTCGACCAGGACCAGCACCTGCTTGCCCGACTCCGCCGCGTCGATCAGCGCGTCGACGATCGGCGAGTCACCCGAGGTGCGGTACAGCGTCTGCTTGATCGCCAGCACGTCCGGGTCGGCCGCGGCCTGCTCCAGGAAGGCCTGCACCGAGGTGGAGAAGCTGTCGTACGGGTGGTGCAGGAGGACGTCCCGCTCGCGCATCGCGGCGAAGATGTCCGGCTGGGAGGCCGACTCGACGTCGGTCAGCCCGCGGGCCGTGCCCGCCACGAACTTCGGGTACTTGAGCTCCGGGCGGTCCAGCTCGGCGATCCCGAACAGGCCGGTCAGGTCGAGCGGGCCGGGCAGCGGAAAGACCTCCGCCTCGGTGATGTTCAGCTCCCGCACCAGCAGGTCCAGGATGTAGGGGTCGATCGACTCCTCGACCTCCAGCCGCACCGGCGGGCCGAAGCGCCGCCGCATCAGCTCCTTCTCCAGGGCCTTGAGGATGTTCTCGGTGTCGTCCTCCTCCACCTCCAGGTCCTCGTTGCGGGTGACCCGGAACGCGTGGTGCGCGAGCACCTCCATGCCCGGGAACAGCTCCTCCAGGTGCGCGCCCATCACGTCCTCCAGGGGGACGTAACGCTGGGGCGAGGCCTCCAGGAAACGGGCGAGCGACTGCGGGACCTTCACGCGGGCGAAGTGCTTGTGCCCGGACACCGGGTTGCGCACCACCACGGCGAGGTTCAGGGACAGCCCCGATATGTACGGGAAGGGGTGCGCCGGGTCGACCGCCAGCGGGGTCAGGACCGGGAAGATCTTCTGCCGGAAGAGCGTGTGCAGGCGGGCCTGCTCCTTCTCCGCCAGCTCCGGCCAGCGGACCACCTCGATGCCCTCGGTGGCGAGGTCCGGCAGCACCTCTTGCTGGAACGCGGCGGCATGGCGGGCCATCAGCTCGCGCGAGCGCGTCCAGATCAGGTCGAGCACCTCGCGCGGCTGGAGGCCGGAGGCGCTGCGCTGGGCGACGCCGGTGGCGATCCGGCGCTTGAGGCCGGCCACCCGGACCATGAAGAACTCGTCCAGGTTGCTCGCGAAGATGGCGAGGAACTTGGCCCGCTCCAGCAGCGGGATCTTCGGGTCCTCGGCGAGCTCCAGGACCCGCTCGTTGAACGCGAGCCAGCTCCGCTCGCGGTCCAGGAACCGGCCCTGCGGAAGCTCCTCGAAGTCCTGCTCGTCCACCGTCGACGGCTCCGGCGGCAGACCGAGCGCGTTCGACATCAGGGCCGGTGGGGACAGTGGGGCAGAGACGGGGCGAGGGATGCTCATGGGTTCCAGCTCCTCCAGCAGCAGGACGGCGTCCGAACGCGAATGGCTCTGCGGGCCGTCGTCATCGCCCGGCGCCCACGCCCACCCACCCGGCGCGGTCCGTACAGCACCGGCCGCCGTGGTACGGCCGACGCTGCACGAGCGAGACACTACGGACTTCATCCTGTGATCTTCGCGGCAACAATTGAATCCACGGTAAACACCGCATGGCCAGGAGGAAAGCTGAGTCGGTCGGGGCCGGGGCTGCGGTGCCCCGTGCCTTGCCCCGACCGGCTGTTGCGGCTAGACCGCCCGGTCCGCCCGGTACTCGACGCGGTACATGAGGTCCACCTCGTGCACGGTGAATCCCAGTCGTTCATATACCCGCACGGCGGCCGGATTGTCGGCGTCGACGTAGAGAAGTACGGTCTCCAGTCCACGCTCGCCGGGGCCTGAGCCGGTCAGGTGACGCAGGCCCGCCGCGGTCAGCGCGCGGCCCAGGCCGCTGCCCTGCTCGGCCGGGTCCACCCCGACGACGTACACCTCGCCGAGGGCCGGCTCGGTGGCGGTGGCCCCGTGCACCTTGGTCCAGTGGAAGCCGACGACCTTGCCCTCGCGGGTGGCCAGGAAGAAGCCCGCCGGGTCGAACCAGGGCTCGGCCAGCCGGTCCGCCAGGTCGCGCTCGGTCCAGGCACCCTGCTCGGGGTGGTGGGCGAAGGCGAGGGCGTTGAGCCGCAGCCACTCGGCGTCGTCCTCACCCGGGCGGAAGGTCCGCAGCTTGACGCCCTCGGGGAGCGGGACGGTCTCGGTCTGCTCACCCGTGCGGCGCATCTGCCGCAGCTCGCGGACCAGCTCGGCGCCGTACCGGTCGGCCAGGTGGCGGGCGGCGGGGTGGCCGCCGTGCACCCAGAAGTCGACGGCGTCGCGGCCGGCCCGGTGGGCCTCCGCCAGCACGGCGTCCACCAGGGGGCGGGCCAGGCCGCGGCCTCGGGCGGCGGGGGCGACGACGAGTTCGGCGGCGGGGTTGGCGTGGGCCCCGGGAGCCGTGTCCTGAGGGATCTCCAGCTGGCCGTAGGCCACGACGGCGGCTTCGGCGCTCCCGGCGGCCTTGGCGTTCTCGTTGGCCTCGTCGGCTTGAGCGGCTTCGTGGGCTACGTCGGCTTCGAGGAGGTGGATGACACCGGGGCGGGGCGTCTCCGAGGAACGCAGCCGGAGTCGGCCCTGCTCGGACACGGCCGCCCGGCCGTCGACCGCCTGGGCGTCCGCCAGCACGCGCAGGGCGCCGTCACGCTGCCCGGGCCGGAGCACACTGTCCGCGATGACCGCTGTCTGTTCGTCCATGGACTGACAATACGTCACCGGGCACGACTGCTCCCGGAAATGCGAAAAGCCCCTGATCCGAATGGATCAGGGGCTTTTCTTGAATGATTGTTCGGCGGCGTCCTACTCTCCCACAGGGTCCCCCCTGCAGTACC
>NZ_JBHVPD010000024.1:0-99319 GCF_042887525.1 Kitasatospora sp. NPDC057936 | reverse complement strand
CAGCCCCCCCGCCCAGCGCAGGGGGGCCCATTGAGTGTCAGTCTGCGCTTGGCGGATATTGGCCTATCGAGACAAATTCAAAACGCCTTCTTGCCTAGCACCAAGCAAGCCGACTGGGTTAATCTCGATTCCCAAACCACCAATGAACCCCTCCCTCGGCATTTGCCCAGGAGTCGAGCAACTCCTCCAGCTCTTTGTTCGCCGACACGCAGGGTACTGTGACCACGGCGAATCTCCGGTCAGGTGGCGACTCGACCACCCCGTCCATGGGGCTCGTGATCTCCGAGAGCTTTTCGAGTGAAATTTCCGAGAAAGGGCCGCCGCGATATACCTGGATGCAGTAATTTGGCCCTCGACGTTCAACGGAAAAGCGACCATCGGGAGCGCGGCGAATGATGTCGCCTGCCGCGCATCCCAAGGTCAATCCGGGACTACCAGTGAGCTCGAAGAGATCGACTCCCCGCGGAACGGCCGGAAGGACTTCGAAGACAGGTCCCGTTGCGGTCAGATCAGCCAATAGTGTGACGTGATCTTGATTGTGGTGGGGCTGAGCTTGCGGCATACGCATCATGATGCCATAACCTCTTCCCGTCGCGGCCCCTTCGTCGGGTCGGCTGAAGCATCAGGAAACTATGCCCCAGCCGACCCGACATGGGAATCACCAGCAGTGCGCGCCGAAAGTTCAGCGCAAGTTGAGCGACTCTCGGGCAGCGCCCGCTACGTCACCCCTTGGGCCGACAGCGCAATCCTCCAAGAAACGCAGGGACGCCTCACCCTTCCAGCGCCTCGCCGCAAGCGCGGCCCAATAGCGCACGCCAGCATACGGATCCTGGCTTAGCAAGTACTCCACCATCTGGCTTGAGAGGTCGGAATCCAGGCTGACCTCCTCGTCCCACATTGCCTTCATCGCGCCATCGATCAAGTCCGGCTGAGCCACCCTGAGGCACCAGCGCAACTCTTCCTTGAAGCGATCATCAGCGAGCGCGATTCGGATGATGGAGTCACCCACCGCGCCATACAGGGAATCAAATTTGAATCCCACATCGACGAGATGCTTCAGGAATGAAACAGCAGCACTTTGCCTGCAAGAGCCAAGCGCGATGATCATGTCATATTGAGTCTCCCAGGTTCGCGCATCGACAACCTCGACCTTAAGCGCCTCCAGCAGGCCGCGACCCGCCGCAGGATCTCCTAGCTTGCCAATCTGTTTGGCTGCAGAGCGGCGTCGAGCAGAACTGCTATCGCAAAGCTGGAGGATGAGCTTATCAAGCTTAGCCGACAAGAATTCACTCCTACTCGAATCGCCCGAATCCCGCACCACATCCGCCGCGTTCAGCACACGACTTCCCTGGCGTCACGAAACCCCTGTTTTGCGCACTGCTGTTACATGCCGCGCCTTCGATACAGAGGTTGCGCGGATCAAGATTTCCGCCATTTGCACGCGCGAGATTTACGTGCCCAATCTGCATATCCGCAGGGTTAGTGCTGGTATGCCCGCACCGCCAACATTGATAGTAGCCTCCCTTTCCAGTCTCCGGGTCTGTGGTTCGAGCCAATTCGGCCGCCAGCATCTGATCACGAATATCCCTCGGGACACCTTGCCTAGCGGTTTGGCCGCCACGGCTCGCGGCCCTGTCAGCGGCCGACGAAAGCTGACCATCCGTCAGTACAAACAACGGCAACTGGCATGGCCCTGTGGAAACCCCGGGTGCGTTATGAACCAGGACCGGCGTCGTCCCAGCCAGGACATAGTACGTATGAACGTCAGCAACGGTGAGGTTGTCTGCGGGCTGGGGCTGAGAGGCATAGGTGTGCTTGGCGGCAACAACGACGAAACCGTGGTCTGCGGTACTTAGCCGGTGGCCGACGCCAAGGTCTGCGGCCTCAGTCCAACGCTGGGTGGTGTCATCCCAGTAGGGATGGTGCGAGGTCGAGGTCAGGGTTGTGGTCTGACCTGGCTCGCCTGCGTGGCCGGATGCAGCCAGGGTGAGGTCGGTGAAGCTGGTGTCATCAGGCGTGACGATCTTGTACGTGACGGGCTTGCTTGCGGTTTGGCCGGTTTGCGGGTCGGTCGCGGTGACTGTGTCGCCGGCTTTGATCTCGCCAATCGGTTTGGCGCTTCCATCGCCCATGAGGACCTGGGTGGCTGGAGGGAAGCTGTTGCACGGGTCCAAGCCGACGGCTTCTGGCTTAGCGACGTAGGCGTCGCCTATCGCAGCGAAGAGGAAGGTCCCAGATGCAAAGTTCGCACTTTCGGGGTCGACTCCCTTGCTTACGGCCCAGTCCATGTAGGTCTGCAGTGGGAACTTCTTGGGCTTTTCCTTGGTGCCCAGATAGAGCAGCTTCTCGTAAGCGTCATCAATCGACGTCAGCATCGCTCCAACGCCACCCAAAAAATCCCGGTTGTTACCTTCTGGGCTCTTGGGCTTCGGGGGCGGACCTATGGGCTTGATGGGCCTGAAGCCGGGCTCGCTTTCGTAGAGACGTTCCTTCGCGGAGTCCGGGACGGAGTCGCTGGTCTCCGCCGTGTTGTGGATCGTGATGGTGCCGCCGTCGATGCCGTGGCACTGGTAGAGAGTGCCGCATTCCTCGGCCTTGAGACCGCTGGGGTCACTGAGGTTGACGGGGTTGTTGCTGCTGTAGGCGTAGGCGTTCCACTGCTGCGGGGTGGCCGTGTCGATGAGTGGGTCGGGGTTGAGGAAGCGGCCGGTGGTCGGCTGGTATTCGCGGGCGCCGAGGTTGGTCAGCCCCGTCGCGTCGTCCTTGGTCCCGCCGATGAAGCCGTGGTCGCCAGCCCAGGTGGTGGGCTGGGTACCGCGGGGGTTGCCAAACGGGTCGGAGGGGCGGCGGGATTCAGCGAGGGTGGTGCCGTCGAAGGCCAGGTTTCCGGTGCCGTGCGGGTCGGCGATCTGGTAGGTACTGGTGCCGCCCTGGCGGACCAGAGTGACGCCTCCGGGGATCTGGTAGTAGCGGACGCCGGTGACGGTGCTGCCGTTGTAGACGAGTTCGTCGCCGCCGAGGTTGATGGTGGTCTTACCGGGGTCGCGGCGGATGAGCTGGTTGCCGGCGGCGTCGTACAGGTAGGTGGTCGGTCCGGCGGTGCCGGTCTTGCTGTAGGAGGCGAGCTTGTCCTCGCCATTCCACGTCAGGGTGGCGGTGCCGGAGGTGTCGGTGACAGCGGTGGTGTTGCCCGCCGCGTCGTACTGGGCGCTGGAGGCGCTGGTGCCCGCCGGCGAGGTGGTGCTGGTGGTGGTCAGGGCGTGCGGACCGCCGGTTCCGCCACCGGTGTTGGGCGCGGTGGTCGGGGTGTTGACGGTGCCAGTGGCTGGGAAGGTCTGGTTGGTGGTGGTGTCCTTGGTGGTGTCACCGGACGGATCGTGCTGGACGAGCTGGGTGCGGTTTCCGGTCAGGTCGTAGCCGTAGCTCTGCCAGTACGCGGCGGGTCCGCCGACCGTCGTCCTCAGCGGAGCCTGGGCGCCGCTGGTGGGCGAGGAGTTCGCGCAGGAGCCGATGCCTCCCACCGTGGGCTGCGGAGCCTGAGTGAGCGTGCCGGTGTCGGTCCACGCGTTGGCCAGGCGCCCGAGGTAGTCATAGCCGAAGCACTGGAGGTCCGTCGCCGACGGGGTGTTGTCCGGGATGTTGCGGACGGCCGTCATCCGCCCGGCTGCGTTGTAGGCGTAGGTGACCTGCTGAACCGCGCCGGTGGCGGCGGTCTGCTTGTCGACGAACTGCTGCAGCGGGCGGCCGGTGGATTCGTCGTAGGTGTTGGTGACGACGATCTGGGCGCCCCACGGGTTCACCGTGGCACGGATGGGGCGGCCGTAGGCGTCCCAGTTCGAGGACACGTCATAGGTCGCGCCGCCGAAGGCACCGAAGCTGCCCAGCGGGCCGTACTGGTCGTAGCTGTAGTTGATCGTCTCGGCGGCGATGTCGCCGACGGCCGAGCGGTTGTCGGCGGTGACGGCGCCGGTGATGGGGTCGAATCTCGCCTGGTAGGTGTAAGTGAACGGCGTGGTGCCCTGGCCGATCTCGGTGCCGGGGATCGTCGTGGTGGTCTTGGTCGGGTGGTAGGCGGTGTCGTACGACAGGATCGCACTGGTGTAGGCGCTGCCGGAGGCGCCACCCACATATCGGGTCGATACGGCGGGCTGGCCGGGGAGGAGCGTGTCGTAGGTGAACCCGGTCAGCTGGTTGGCCGGTGTGACCGTCCCGGTGTAGGAGCCGGTGGTGCGTCCGAGCAGGTCGTAGGTGTAGGCAAGGGCCTGGCCGCGTGCGTCCGTGGTGGAGGCGAGCCGGCCGTCGGTGTCGTAGGTTTTGGTTGTGGTTCCGGTGTCCGGGTCGGTGGCGGTCACCTCACGGCCGCGCAGGTCATAGCCGCGGGTCCAGGTGTTCCCGGCCGCGTCCTTGTGCGAGGCGAGCTGGCCGGCCGACGTGTAGGAGTACGAGGTGACGTCCGCGTCTGCCGAGTTCCCGGTGGCGGTCGCCGATTTGTACTGCCACAGCTGGGCGGTGCGTCCGCGCGCGTCCTTGACGACGGATGTGGGCGTCGCGCCGGCGGGCGGAGTGGTGTCCGTCCGGTCCGCACCCGGGTAGGCCGTGGTGGTTGTGTTCTGGGTCACGCCATAAGCGAGCATCTGCTGCGTTACGGGGCGGCCGAGGCCGTCGTAGGCGGTGTCGGTCTCGCTTGGGACCTTGTTCGACGTGGTCTGGAACCGCGTCGTGCTGGGTACCGAGTCGCTGTTGTACCAGGGGCTGTTGGAACTGCTGACCCGCCCGTGCGAGTCGTAGGCGGTGTCGGTGATCAGCCGGCCGGCCTTGTAGGCCGAGAGTGCCGGTGTGGACTGGGTCTGGACGACCCTGCCCGTGCCGTCCATGATCTGGATGCTGACAGCGTACGTCTGCCCATCAGACATCAGCGTGGAACTGGTCACCGTGGGCGGCACCGCGTTGCCGTTGACGACACCCGGGATCGAGTAGGCGTACGTGGCGTTGGCGGTGGCCGTGGTGGCGCGTCCGGGGTTCCAGACGCTGGTGACGCGCCCGAGGGCGTCGTAGGCCTTGGTGGTCGTCCGCCCGTTGGGGTCTGTGGTCTTGGTGGTGAGTCCTCGGGCCGTGTCCAGAATAGTCGTGGTGGTACGGCCGGTGGCGGCGTCACTGGCGCCGGCCGGGGCCGGGGTGGTGACGCTGACGGTGCCCGGCAGCTCACCGGCAGTGGACGCGGTGTATGCGGTAGTGGTGGTGGCACCGCCCGGGTGCGCACTGTCGGTGGCGTTCGGGTCGGTCACGCTGACCGGGCGCCCGTAGCCGTCGTATGCCTTGTTCACCGCGGTGAACTGCGGCGTTCCGCTCGCGTCGTAGTGATCGAGCGTCAGCGTGCTCGTCGAGTCGTGAGTGGCTCCGAGTTGCCCGACAGGCTGGCCGTCGTAGGCAGTCCTGGTCCAGGAGACGGTGTTGGCGGCTGTCGGCGTCGCGGTGCAGGAACCGAAGCCAAAGACCCCGATCTGCTCCGACGGGACTGCCAGAACCTGGGGGTCGGAGCCGACCGCGTAGTTGGTGCGGGTGCAGATGTCCGGCAGGCCGTCGGCGGTGTCGAGCGAGGTCAGGAGCCGGTTGCCGTGCGCCGAGTCGGTCGTGGTGCTCTTGGCGGACGTGATCCAGCTGCCGTCGCTCTTCAACGACCGTGACGTCATGGCCGAGCTGGTGGCCTTGTAGCGCGCGATGAGAGCCGGCAGGCTGCCCTGGCCGTGCGTCGCCGTGGTGACCGGGCCACTCGAGGTGTTGACGGAGTAGCCGACGATGGTTCCGCCGGCCTGCGTGTAGGTGTCGGACTCCACGGTCTCGCCAGAGAGCCAGTCGGAGTCGGTGACCTGCCCACTCATCGGGCCCGCGACCGAGACGCTGCGGGCGCTACCGTTGGCGAGGATGTCTCCGTCCATGCCTTGGTAGTACGTGATCGACTGCTGGGACTTGGAGCCGTCGTTGCCGCTTCCGGTGACGGTGGTGACGCTTGCGTAGCCGCGGAACTGGTCCCAGGTGCGGTTCTGGTCCTGGGTCGTCGCCGAGTCGTTGCGGTGCCAGGCGGCGTTGCCGTAGCTGTAGCTGGTCACCATCGGTGTCGAGCCCGGGGTGCCCGGGGTCGTAGTGACGGTGGCGACCGGGTACTTCTGGAACCAGTCGTCCACGGGGGCCGCTCCAGCGGCTGAACCGGGCGGGCTCCACTTGACGTTGTAGCAGGAGAGCGTGTCGCTGTCGGCTGAGGCCGGCATTACGTTGTTCACGCGCGAGCAGGCGGCGTTGGCGTAGGTGACACCGATGGTCCCGCCGGTCTCGGTGGTGATCATCTGGATGCGCGGCCGGTTGTAGGCCGGCGGCGCGGGCACCAGGTTCGTGCCGTCCACCCGGTTGGGCAGCAGCATCGAGGTGAAGGACACCGGCGGCAGCGTGACCTGCGTTCCGGAGGCCTGGGTGTCCTGGCCGGTGCGCTGGACCGAGGCCAGCCAGGGGACCTGGGTGTTTTCGGTCGGGTTCTGCACGTTGATGAACACGTGGTTCAGCGCGTACGAGTCCACTGTCTGGTAGGCGCCGTTCACCTTCACCTGGGTGGCGATCGATGACAGCCACTTGGTGGACCAGAACGTCGGCCCGTAGTTGCTGCACGCGCTGGTGGCGTCGCACTGCTGGTCGAGCGGGACGTCCGGCCAGTTTGCCGCGTTGGCCGCGATGCGCTGCGACGGGTCGCAGGCCGCGGTGGAGGTGACGCACCGCTCCAAGGTGTTGAAGACGATCTTCGCGGCGGGGTTGTAGGAGCCGTTGTTGTTCAGCTGGTCCGACAGACGCTGGCCGTAGCCAATCGAGGAGAGTGTGCCCGCGCGCGTGTAGGCGGTGCTGGTGCCGTTCCCGTTGTTCTGGCCGCCTCCGAGGGAGTAGTAGTTCGTCTCGGGCGTGTAGGTGTAGGTGACCAGGTTGCTGTGCGGGTCGACGACGAAGTCGAGGTTCCAGCGCCAAGCTGTCTGGCACCACGAGCCCTGGCCCTTGGCCGGGTCGTAGCACGGGTCCCCGCTGTTGGGCGAGTAGACCGGGACGGTCCAGGCCGAGCCGCTGTCCGCGCCGAGTGTGGTCGGGTTGCCGTTCGCGTCCGGGACGTGGTTGAGGCCGAAGTAGTACACCGTGCCACTGGTGTCGGTGACCTTGATGTAGGAACCGTTCCAGGTGCCGTTGGTCGCGCCGGTCAGGAACTGGATCTTCGTGCCGTCGTCGTCCTTGAGCCGCCAGGTGCAGGCCGCCTGCTCCATCGCGGCAGGAGCGCCGGACTGGCAGGACGCGTCGTCCGGAACGAGCTGGCCGGAGTGGCCGCCCAGGGACAGGGTCATGTTGGCCCCGCCCCAGCACTGGTCGCCGGAGCCCGCGATGCCGTCCTGCGAGCAGGCCTTGTACGACCGCTCGACAAAGCCGGCACCGAGGTCCCAGCCGTCACCGATCCAGGACGCCTGCGAGTTCGTCGACGACGTCTTGCCGTCCACCGACGACGAGTCGTACGACAGAGAGACCGTCGGCGAGGTGCCGGCCAGCGCCGACGGCGCCTGGATGGGGTAGCTGTAGGTGAACGCACCTGATGACCCGCCGCCGGTCCAGGCCTGCGAGGGTGCGAGCGGCGTCGCCGCGTAAGTGCCCGCGCCGCTGGAGGCGCCCGACACCACGCCGACCGTCGTCGACGTCGTGGTGTTGCCCGCGTACACGGCCCGGATTGCGCCGTCGGCCGCAGTGGCCGAGGCCTTGATGGTCGCGGACTTGGCGGTTCCCGTTCCGGTCAGCGGGAGGTCGGCGACGAGCTTCTTCGTAGACGGGTCGTAGTGCGAGTCCAGGGGCGTCTGCTTCTGGCAGTCCGGGGACTTCGGCGTCGTCGTCGCACACTCCGGCAGAACCACCAGGTGGGCCCGGGCGGCCCAGTTCGCGCCGAACGCCGTGTCCAGGCTCGACGCGTCGACACCCAGACGCACGGGCGCGTCATCGCCCGCACCGGGGCGCGTGAGCGTCACCGCCACACCCGGAATGCCCGCGGCCGCAGTCGAGTTGGCGTCTGCCACGTCGACCTGGATCGTCTGGCCCGCAGCCGACGAGCCCGCCAGCGGCGCGACCGTGACGGGAAGTCCGGAAGCCTTCGCCTCGGCACCGGCCTGCGGGGACTCACCCGTTCCAAGAGCCTTGGCCTCTGGCGCGGTTCCGAGCGTCACCGAGGCATGGCCACCAGGGAGCGCCTGCGGGCCCTTTGGCGGCGTCCAGGCCGGCGGCACTGGGTGCTCCGGCTTCGGGGCCGCGACCGGTGTGACATTCCGGCCGGCGATCGAAGCGGTCTTCGGCAGGGCCGTGTTCGGCGGGGACCACTTGCGCGAGTAGTCCGGCCCGTCCGCCGCTACCGCGAACGGCACGGGGGCAAGGAGGGACCCGAGGATGGCGGCCGTGGTGACGGCTGCGAGGCGCCGCCTTATCCGCCCTCGCGCGCCCCTTCTGTTCTCAAGAGCCAATGGGCGTGCAAATAGCACCTTTTGTTCCCCCACATCCACCCTCCGATAGGAGAGGGCTTGAAATAGATCAGAAATGGCGGATTTTATCGATCATTATCGACAAAGCGTCAAGCCCTTGAGGCTAGTGAGAAATATCACCAGAGCCGTAAATCGATCCCTTCTGTGCTATTTCGGACACCGCCGCCGGGACGGACTTGCCGCCGCGCCCGACCACCCCTCACGGTGCTGCTGACCTGCGTCCGTTCAGGTCTTGCCTCTTTTGGGGGAGATTCCCGCTTTGAACAGAAAACGTCGTCACCGCGGCGCACTGCACGGTGCGTTGGCCGCAGGAGCGGTCCTGGCGCTCACAGCCGCCCTCGCCGGTCCCCAGGCCCCGGCCGCCATGGCGGACACCTCGCAGGTGCCGTCCCAGGCCGCGATCGATGCCGCGACCGCGAAGATGACGCAGGAGCGCCCGCCCGCCAACGCCACCGAGACGGCGATCGCCCAGGCCAAGGCCACCGGCAAGAACGTCCCGATCGACTCGCTCACCACCGAGTTCAGCGAGACCGTCGCCACTCCTGCGGGGCACTTGGCGCTCACGAGCCACCCGGACCAGCAGCGTGTCAAGCGCAACGGTGTCTGGCAGGGGTTGGACGCCACTCTTGCGGCGAACCAGGACGGCACGTTCTCCCCCAAGTCCGCGGCGGGCCAGCTGACGCTGTCCAAGGGCGGAAGCGGGCCGCTGGCCACCATGACCAGCGCGGACGGCAAGAAGCTCGCCCTGACCGCCCCGTTCGCCCTCACCGCGCCCACCGTCAGCGGCGACAGCGTGGTCTATCCGTCCGTTGCCCCTGACATCGACCTGAAGGTCACCGCCACCAAGCTCGGCGGACTCTCGACTGTTCTCGTCGTCAAGACCCAGGCCGCCGCCAATAATCCAGTCCTGAAGAACCTGCACTTCGGCACCACCGCCGACGGCGTCAGCGTCACCAGCGACGCCAAGGGCAACCTCACCGCCACCGCGGCAGACGGCAAGCCCCGCTGGACCGCGCGCACCCCGCAGATGTGGGACAGCACCACCACACCCGCGGCGCCTACCCCTTCTGCGGCCCCCGCTGTGAAGGCCTCCACGATGTTCATGGCCGCCCCCGCAGCGGATGCCCCGGCACCCGCCGACACTCCGACGGACGCGGCCAAGGCGGCGCCGGCCGGCAGCGACGCGGGACCCGGTGCTGGCTCCAAGGTCTCCGACATGCCGGTCACGGCCGGCGCCACCGGCATAGACCTGACGCCCGACCAGGACCTCCTGGCCCACGGCACCGCGCCCTACTACATCGACCCCGCCTTCCTGCCCTGGAGCACGTCCGCCAACGCCTGGACCTGGGTCCAGTCGCAGCACGACGGCTCCAACAACTGGCTTCGCCAGGGCAGCAACGACAGCGACCACCCAGGCGTCGGCGTCTGCGGCACCTACCCCAACGGCGGCAGCTGCATCCCCGCCGACGTCGAACGCAGCTTCTACCAGTTCGACACCAGCGCCCTCAGTGGGACGGTCATCCACTACGCGACGATGAACCTGCAGGAGTACGTCTCCGCCAACTTCGACTGTAACGCCCAGTACAACCTCAACCTGTACGTCACCGGCGCGATCGCCAACGGCACGACCTGGTCCAACCAGCCCTCGGCCACGAGCGGTTCGTTCGGCCCGGTGCCGGTCGGCGGTTCCGGCCACGACGGCTGCTACAACAACGTGCCGTTCGCCTTCACCGTCACCGCGGCACTCCAGCAGAACACCAACAGCGGACAGCTGACGTTCGGCCTGTACGGCGACGAGAGCAACCAGTACGCCTTCAAGCGATTCACCTACCAGCCGTCGCTATACGTCGAGTACGACCGCATCCCCAACACCCCCACCAACCCGGCGGTGTGGCCTGCGCCGACGACCGTGGTCCCCGGCGGAGCCAACCAGTCCTGCGGCGACGGCAACGCCAACCACTGGGCCTGGCTCGGCGCCGGCACCAACCAGGACAACAAGGTCTTCCTCAACGCCACCGTCACCAGCAACGCCCAGAGTCAGCTCTACTCCTGGGACCACATCTGGGACTACAACCTCCCCGGCGGCGTTGCCGACGTCGCCAGTGACTACAGCAACCTCGTCAACAGCGGCGGCACCACCACCTACGCGGTCCCTGGCCGAGTGATCCAGGACGGCCACGCGTACGGCTACAGCATCATGGCCACCGACAAGCTCGACGGCGTCCCTTGGTCCGCTGCCACCCCGACCTGCTACTTCAAGGTCGACCTCACTCCGCCGACCATCACCTTCCCCAGCACCGTCAGCGACACCACCAAGCAGTTTCCGCCCAGCGGAAACGGCCAGACTCCCCAGATCTACGCCGGTCAGAGCGGTGGCGTCCCCTTCACTGCAACGGACCCAGCCCCCAGTGGCGGCTACTCCTCCGGCGTGACCTGCCTGCGCTGGAGCTTCGACCCCCAGCTCTCCGGCGCCAGCTGGCAGTGCGGAAGCTCGATGCCGACCGGCCAGATCCCGGTGACCGCCGGACGCTGGGGCACCAACGTCCTCTACATCCAAGCCGCAGACAACGCCGGCAACCTCTCCCCAGTCGCGCAGTACGCCTTCTACGCCCCGTGGAACCCCAACAGCCCGGCCCCGGTCTTCGGCGACGTCACCGGCGACGCCCTGCCCGACATCGTCACCGCCGACCCCAACGGCGACCTGCGCGCCTACAACATCGGCGCCTCCACCACCGCACCCAAGTCCACACTGCTCGCCCCGAAGACGCTCTCGCCCCACAGCGACTCCTGGGCGGCCTACCACGTCACCCACCGCGGAAGCCTGCGCGGCGGACTGAACGTCGACGATGTCATCGCCCACCGGGACAACGACACGGACCTCTGGTATTCCGCCAACCCCGGCAACAGCGGCGTCGCCGGCGTCCTCGGCACCGCGCAGACTCTGTTGAGGCCTGCCTGTGCCGCGACGACCCTGACCGACTGCACGGACTACGCCGCCAACTGGTCGAAGGTCCTCCAGATCGCCGCCAGCGGCGACCCGACCACCACGAACCTCGACGCGAACAAGAAGTTCCTGAACCGCACCGGCCTCTTCACCGTCGAAAGCAGCGCAGATGGCACGGACGCCGCGCTCTGGTTTTACCCCACCGTAGGCCCGGCCACTTTCGGCTCTCCCACCAAGCTCGACAAGAAGGGCTGGAAGGGCTGGGACCTGATCTCCCCCGGTGACTGGAAGAATCAGGGCCACCCCGGTCTGTGGGCGCGCAACCAGAGCACCGGCGAACTGCGCGCGTACACCTTCACCGTCGGCACCATCAACGTCGACGACGGCTTCGGCACGCTTACGCCCTACCCGACCATCACCGGCATGGACCCATACACCACGATCAGCGGCCCCGGCGGCCTGGTCAGCACCGGCTGGCCCACCATGGGTTCCGACGGAGACCTCACCAACAGCGGTTCCCCCACCCTCTGGGGCATCACGCCGAGCGGCATCATCCAGATCTGGACCGGCCACTTCACTACTACGGCCCCGTACTTCACCTGGACTGTCGGCCCCACCACCGTCTCGAACACCTTCGCCGACAGCACCTCCGTCACCCTGGCCGCCCAGACCGGCAAGTGCATGGACGTCAACGGCGCCAGCTCCACGCCCGGCGCGGCTGTTCAGATCTGGGACTGCAACACCAGCAACGCCCAGTGGAGCTTCAAGCCCGACGGCACCCTGCGCATCCTCGGCGGCTGCCTCGACGCAACCGGGGGTGGCACCGCCAACGGCACCCCGCTCGAACTCTGGACCTGCGGCAACACCTGGCCGAACCAGATCTTCCTGCCCAGGCCTGACGGCACTCTCTACAACCCCGCCTCCGGCCGCTGCGTCGACCTCCCCTACGCCAACACCACCAACGGCACCCGACTCCAGCTGTTCGACTGCAACGCCACCCCAGCCCAGAAGTGGGCACCGGCTCCACGAAGCAGCTGAGGTAACTCAGTCAGGGAGCCCCGCCTTCGTGGCCCCCTTACAAAATGAGCCGGTTGAACGCGGCGGCTCCATCGGACCTGGTCCGATGGAGCCGCCGCGGCCGTTCTGGTGAGCAGAACGGTCCGGCCGGCGCGGCTGTCAGGCTCCGGCAACTATGCCTTGATCTTGGCACGTTGCGCGGCAGAGATCTGTTCGACCATGGCGATGGTGAGGACGGCGGCAGCGACGTTGATGAACATGACGACAGGGTTGTGCAGGTTGCCCTGTGGGACGGCCACGACGTAGACCGAGATCCCGACCATCTTCACGATCCACGTCGCCCACCAGGCGTTGACCGTCCAAGCGGCGCCGGCCGGTCCGTTCGCGCGCCAGATGTCGAGCATGACACGGCGTGAAGCCCAGGCGTTGAAGACAGGGATCAGCCACACACCGACAGCTCCGCCCTCCGAGTACTTGTGCGCACCCGGAGCAAACACCTCGGCATTGAGCCGACACCGTCTGAGCCAGCAGAGAAACACCACGGTCGTGCCCAGGAACAGCGGCATCTCGAACAAGATGGCGTCAGGAAACATCCTTGCACCTGTTCCGGTGGTCAGGTCCGACATGACCTGCGCAACGGCAAACAGCACAAGCACCGCCTGCGCAGTCAGCGCCAGCGGTCGAGGATCAGCCACCACCCCCTGGCCGAGGGCACCTTGATGAGCCGGATTGAACCTGTTGTCGGGGGTCGCAGATTCCACGAACGAACTCCAGTCGCACATGCCTGCGATGGCGTTCACCGCAGAGAGTGACCGGAGGATAGAAGGGGCTGCGAACAAATGTCCACGCCTCTCGCCCGTCGCCTATCCCGTCGGCACCACTACCCTCGGAGCGCCCACCCGGCTGGGGTCCCTGGCAGGCCGAGCGCCCCGGTCGTGGAACAGCACGCGGCGACCCGTCAGGCCGATGCGGACTTCACCTCCTGTGCGAACACGCTGAAGTCGATCACCTGGTCGACTGGCGGGGCCTGGACGGGCAGCGGCTTGTCGAAGTCGCTAAAGTTGTAATGGCTGGCCTCTTTGCCGCCGGACTCCATGCGGATCAGGTAGGGCTTGCCCTCGGTGGCGATGTAGAGGTTGGTGGGGGCGCTGTCGTCGGGCAGCGTGATGCTCAGTGTCTTGACGCCGTTCACAGTGACGCTTCCCCCCTTGGTCGCGCCTATGCTCTTGGATTTGTCGCCGGCAATGGCGCCAACCAGGTCGCACATCGCGGTCAGCTGCTTCAGGTCCGCGTTGCCCTGGCCAATGACCAGGTAACGACCCTTGAACAGCTCGGCGATCTTCGCACCGGACTGCGGACCGCCACCCTCCTTGCCGGCGATGCTCGCCCAGTAAGTGTCGTCCGGCTTCATCCAGGTACCGGCGCCGGTGTGGATCACCTGCACGGTGCCGATCGAACCCATGCTGACCGTTCCTGTGCAGTTCTTGCTGCTGTCAGCGGAGAGATCAGCGGTGATCCTGTCACCGTCGGTGACGACGTCGCCGACGACGTGCACCGAGGTGACCGAGGCCATCACGGCCTTGGCCTGGTCCACGATCTGGTCGGCGCTCAACGTGTCAACGTCCAGGCCGCCGGGGCCGGTCGAGCCTAGTTGGGCGGGAGCGTCAGCCTTTTCGACCGCGTTCTGCGAAGCGCACGCAGTGACGCCTGCGGCCAGCAGCGCGCAGAGCACAGCAATGCGGGCAAGGCGATGGGAGAACATGAGAATCCTTCAGCTGAACGGCGTGCACAGGCGATCAGTATGCCCATCACCATCGCCAGGCTGACGAAGGGGTCCCGGCACGAGCACGATGCGGCCGAGGACGGATGCGTCCCATGACTTCATGCTGCCGGTCGTCCGGCTGTCCGCGCGGGTGGAACTGGTCGAGCGGGGGCTCCCCTGCGGCGTAGCCGTGGGGGTAGGGGGGTGAAGGAAGTAGCCAGGAAGAACAAAGGAAGGACAGGGTTCCACCGGTGGAACGTGCTGGGTTCCACCGGCGAAACCCATGTCCTGGCGAGCGTGGGTTCCACCGGTGGAACCCGGACTGGACGCGACGGATCAGGCAGTCGCAGCAGGGGCCGGCTGCGCCTCCACGGTGCGGGCGGTGATCCGTTCGATCTCCTGGACGGCGTCGTCGATCGGGTACCCGGCGGCCGCGAGCATCCTCACGCCGGTCTCCAGCGACAGCACCCCCGCGGTGTAGCCCTGCACGACTTCGTTGAGCACGCCGGCGCGGTCGGTCGGGGTGTGGGGGCCCCAGGAGAGACGGACCGGCAGCGTCTCGCCTTCGGGCCAGCCCTCGGCGCGCCCGGCCTGGTAGAGGCGCTGGACCATGCGCAGCATGAGCGCGTACTTGTGGGTACGGGCCAGGCGCATGGAGGCGACCAGCGAGTCCAGCGGGCCCAGCGCCAGCTGGAGGGCGTAGCCGGAGGGGACTGCGGCGGGGCTGATGGTGCCCAGCCCGGAGGACGTGAGCCTGCTGTTGCCGGCCAGCCGGTCCAGGAGGTGGTCGGTGCGGGCGCGGAGTTCGGCGAGCTGGGCGGAGGTGTCGAGGGTGTGCATGGAGCCGCCCTCGGCCAGCGACCAGACGGTGCCGCCGCGTACCGGGAGCGGCAGCGTGGCCCCCGTCGTGCAGTCCTTGGGCAGGCGGATGCCAGACAGGCCGATGATCGGCGAGCCGGTGGTGTCGCTGGCGGCGGCCGAGTCGGAGTCGGTCGCCGAGAGCTCGTCCAGGACCTGCATCACCTTCGCGATCAGCGGCTGGCCCCAGTGCTCCCCCGAGTCCGGGATGGTGTTGGTCAAGTGGATGACCGGCAGGAAGTCGATCATCAGGTCGAGGGCCTGGAGGACCTGGCCGTCCGAGCGGACCCGGTAACGGGCCTTGTTCATCGGCAGGTTGTGGATGTCGTGCTGCGCCATGAGGTCGTCGAGCAGCCATTCGGCGTCGGTGAGGTAGCAGGTGACGGCAGACGGCCGGCCCGGGGCCCACGGGTAGGTGCGCACCATCGTCCCGGCCACCGGGTCGACGGTGTCCCCGCCGATCAGCACCGGGTCCCCGTCCGATCCCGTGACCGGCTCCCGCACCGGGAATCCGTCCTTCGACCAGCCCGGTCCGCTCGCCGCGCCGATCGGCCCCAGCTCGTACGTGATCCGGCGAAGGCGGGCCTTCAACCCGCGGCGCTCGTCCTCCGGAAGCTCCCACGCCAGGTGCACACGCGACGGGAAATCGGCGGCGTCGACCTCCTCGTCCGTCAACTCCGGTTAGTAGAACCCGGCGTCGATCGTGCGGAGCACCGGGCCGCCCTTGGACGGCTCCCACGCCAGCGTGTACACGGCATCCCCGCAGCGGATCGCCGACCGCTCGGCCTGCTGCATCCGGAACGACAGCAGCTCCCGCTCGGCCCACGCCCTGAGGCGCTGCTGCACATCGGCGGCGTTGCGGACAGCGTCAGGTGCCGCGCCGTCCTCCTACTCGGCACCGGGCACGACGTTCGTCTGCTCGGCGCCGAGGAGGTAGCCGAGCGCCGATTCGATGACCTTCGACGCATCGCCTAGCTCACGACGGTCAAGACCAGTCTCGTGACATTCCGCTCGTAGCGTGGAGTTGTGACCAGAGGGGAAGTTGAGGGTCATGGCGGGGAAGATCAGGGAACGGAGCTCAGCAGGCGAAGCCTCGGACGTCGGCTCACGACTTCAACACCGGCCGACGTGATGAACGACCGTCGATCGATGCTCAGATCGGCGGTCGCCGGTCCGTTCCTTCCGTCCAGGCACTCAAGCACTGCCTCGACGTCCTCCGTCAGCACCCAGGAGGACGAGACCACGCCGAATAGCCCGGCCTCTGGCGCCCCGACCAGGCGGAACCGCGCGGTGATCTCCGGCTTCGGCCCGTGGCCGGCCCCGGATGCTGCACGACGCTGACTCCAGGTAGGAGGGCAGCCACAGGCTTCGCCCGCGATCGTGGCCGGCTCCAGGTACCGGACTCCGTCACAGACGTGCTCTCCTCGCCGCCCCCTTGTGACCATCCTCAAGTCCACGGAACACGGCCCGTCGAGCACGATCGCGAAGCGATCCCGGCGGGTGATCAACTCAGTCCCGGATCGCCCCGTCCTCAAATCGCCGCCGAACAAATCTGCCAACGCCGCCGCCTCTTCCCATGACGACATGGAGACTCGCCAGCCGTGCTCCACTGCCGCTGGTTCACCGGCTGGTCCGCTCGCGTGGAACCGCCCCACGACGTGACTCGAACGTCGACTTCCGCTAGAACCGCTGCCAAGGCCAGGGGAAGCGAGGGCCGGCACTTTGAGGAACAACGAGACCTCCGAGAATCCGTGGAGCAGGATTCCCGGATGGTCCAGGCAAACAGCAACTTGGCGAGGCCGCGCTTCTCTGGTAGCGAGGCTCTGCCTTCCTGACGGCCGTGAGGTCCGACAGCGAGGAGGTCGCCAACCCGCCTCGCCCGAATCAATTGCGTCGCCCCTCTATCGCTTGAGACACCGGGCTGCGGCTCGATCCAGAGTTTCGCCCTGCAGCGCCGCGGGGACTGGCTCGTTCAGCCATTGGAGTGCCGGCGAACGACGCACGCCCGGCGGATCATGATCCGTTGGACGTGCGCCTTGTGCATGCTAGGGGGTGCCCTACCAGGCTGCGGACGACGAAGGCTCCGCGAGTGCCCACGGGTCCGGCTGATCAAGCCAGTGGATTTCCACGCGGGCCGGGTCGAACCGGTTATCTCCCCGGGTGCCCCTGGTGACGACCAGGCGCCGTATGACCAACCGGAGCAGGTCCCGCCGTAGTGCGTAATCCGCGTTCTCCCACGCCTCGCTGATCTGCTCATGTTCCAGTAGCCACCCGATGTCGAGCTTCTTCGGAGCCAGCGCGGCCACCCGGTCCAAGGCCGTCTGCAGGGCTGCGCGCGCCTCCGCCTGGATACGGGGCAGATGGACATCGAACGGCGGGTCGTACATGCCCGCCGCCTGCTGCTCCGCGATGCGCTGGACTCGCTGCTCGGCAGCCTTCTGCGCAGCCAGGGCGTCGGCCAGTTCTTCTGCCGTCTCGGGATTCTGGAGACCGGCGTAACGCTCCGCGGCAATCCACAGAAGAGGGTCGGTCTCGTCTCCGGCGTTCATGCGGTCGAACCACGCCGACGTCACGTGTTTCTCCAGCGTCGTCCGCGTGACACTCACCGGGTCCGGGCAGAACTTCCCCGCCCCATGCCTCGCGCACACGTGACTCCGCCCACCGCTGGCGGCACCCCTGCAGCCCCGGCACCGGGTGAGGTCGGTCAGGAGATGGTACTTCTTGCTGCTCGGCTGCTCCTCGTACCTCAGGTGCCCTCGCAGAGCCGCTCGTGCCTTCCGGACGATCTCCGGCGGTATCGGCTTGGCACCCTCAGCAAGCACACTGATGCGCTCGCCGGTGACGGGGTGGCGGTAGACGGCGTCCTCGCCCGTGACGGCCCCCTGCGCCACGCTCACTTGCCACCCCTCGTACACCGGGTGCCAGATCATCTTCGAGATGGTCGACGCCTGCCACTCCCCGCCGCCAGGCGACGGGATCGGAGACCGCCCGGAGTTGAGTGCGCGCCCCAGCATGCGGGCGGGCACGCCCAGGGCGACGGACTCGAAGACGTGCTCCACGTAGCGCCACATGTCCGCGCTGTTCTTGAGCTTCCGGGTGTCCGGCCCGTCCAGCTCAAAGCCGTAGGGCAGCCTGCCGAGCCACTTCCCCGCATTTCGTTGCGTGGCCTTGGTAGCGGTCAGGTTGAAGCTCAGACGCTGCGAGAACTCGCGCGCCTGCTCGGCCCGGTCGATGATCCACCGCCGATCGCGCTCGATCGAGCTGTCCAGGCCTTCGTAGTCGAAGATGACCCTGGTCTTGCCCAGGATGGGCACGATCTCGTCCGCCCCCTTGCGGGTGAAGCGGTCAAGGAACGCGCACCACAGGATCGGCACGTCTCCGGCCAGCACCGCGGAGACGGCCTTGTCGAACTCGGGCCGCTTCACGTCCGACCATGCCGACAGGTTGTCCACCCAGACTTCCCGGACCCGCTTCCCGTTCTTGGCCGCCCATGCCCGGCCCAGTTCCTCCTGGGTCTGCACGGACAGAAGATCGCGCGGGTCCTCCGTGCGGATCTTCTTGGACTTGCGCAGGTAGAGGTCGACCTCTTCCATGGCGGGCATCGGGACTGTGCGGTGCATTGGCCGAGTCTCCCATATCGAACAAACGGGCAGGTCAAGTGGCGTGCTTAGGCGTACACTCAACTGACCAGTACGACCTCGGCATGGAGTACGTCGGCTACGTCGACCCGGGCGGCTACGACCGCGTGGTCTTCCGCGGTGACCCGGCCACCCGCGAGTTCATCGCCTTCTGGCTCGCCGACGGCCGGGTCCTCGCCGGCATGAACGTCAACGTCTGGGACGTCACCGACCCGATCCGCGAACTCGTCCGCTCCCGGCGGGTGGTGGACCCGGCCCGCCTCGCCGACCCGGCGGTCCCCCTCGGCGAGGTGTAGGGGCCCGGGAGGGGCGCGACCGCTTCTGGGCGGGCACATGGGGCCGCCCGAGCTCGGAGAGCTCGAACCGACACGATCGCCGGGGCCCGAACCGGTGTCAGTGCGGCGACGAGGGCGGGACCCACGGGTGGGTGCCGGACTCGTTCGGGGTGCTCGCAGGGGGGCCTGCGGGGGCGGGCGGATCGCCTGCCGGACCGGTGGGGTCGGGCGTCGTCGGTGGCGGGGCCGGTTCGGTCCGGTCCCGCCGCAGTGCGACCAGGGACACGACCGCGGTGAGCACGGCGGCGATGGCCGACAGCAGTCCCGCCAGCGCGCTGACGAGTGCCGTGATCTCCGCGGTGCGGTCGACGGGTTGGCCCTCGCCGCACAGGCACGGGAAGTGGATGGCCTGGAAGAAGGCCAGGACACCGCCGGCCACGAGCAGGAAGGCCAGCACGCCGAGGCCCGCCGCCACGCGCATCCGGCGGACGAACCAGCGCGGACGCGCCGCGACGGCCCGGACCCGATCAGGACGCGGACGCCAGTCGAACTCGCCGTTGCTGCGGTCGGATTCCACCACGCCAGGGTAGTCCCGGGGGACGGGCCACGTGTCCATTTCAGGACGTGACCACCGCTCGGCCGACGGCTGACGAACTGCCCGTCCGTGATACTGGAGGTCCTGGGACGGCGGCGCGGGCAGGGAGGCGTGGTGGGTGGGACGGCCGGGTTCGCCGTGGTGGTGTTCGGCGGGCTGGGGGGCGTGGTCGCGTACCTGGCCGGGGTGGTCGGGTTGCGGGACGTGCGGCGGCTGCGGCGGGTCGGGGTGCCGGTGCGGGCGCTGGTGCGCGAGCGCGTGCCGACGCCCGACGACCGGGTCTCGCCGCCGCGTCCGCTGCTGCAGTTCGAGACCGAGGACGGCCGGGTGGTCGAGGTCTTCTCCCCCGTCCCGTCCACCCGGCGTCACCCCCTGCCGGACGGCGGCCACGTGCCGCTGCGCTACGACCCGGCCGACCCGCGCCAGGTGCTCGTCGAGGGGCGCGAACGGCGGCCGCTGGAGTACGGGTTCATCGCGCTGGGGCTGTCGATGGTCCTGATCGCGCTCGTCCTGGCGGTCGTGGCGCTCTAGGCGGACCGGACCGCCTCAGGCCCCGACGGTGGCGAGGGCCGGGCGGAAGCCCGTGCTCGCCCCGAAGATCGGCTGGGGATCGGACCAGACGCTGCCGCCCGGGTCGAACCGGTTCCACCAGATGCGCTGGTCGCCGTCCGCCCCCTTCCACGTCATGACGGTGGAGCCGCCGTAGACGGCGAGGGCGGGCCCGACGCCGCTGCGCGCCCCGGGCACCGGCTGGGGCGGGGTCCAGACCGTCGAGGACGGGTAGAGCCGGCTCCACCAGATGCGCTGGTCGCCGTCCACCCCCTTCCACGCCATGAGCAGTCCGCCGCCCGGCTGCCCGGCCAGGGCGACCCCGGCGCTGGTGGCGGCGCCGTCGACCGGCTGCGGCCCGGTCCAGGAGTTGCTGCCCGTCGAACCGCCCCGGTAGCTGCTCCACCAGATGCGCTGGTCGCCGTCGACGCCCTTCCACGCCATGCACGGCACGCCGTACGGCCCACCGCTCCGGTCGACCGCCAGAGCAGGCCCGAAGCCACTGGACGCCCCGGGGACCGCCTGCGGTGCCGTCCACCCGCCGTAGTAGCTGTTCCACCAGATCTACTGGTCCCCCGTGACGCCCTTCCACGCCATGAAGACCCCGGCGTAGTCGGTCAGCGCCGGGCCGACGCTGCTCGCGGCGCCCGGCACCTGCTGGGGCGCGGACCAGGCGCCCCCGTCGAACGAGTTCCACCAGATCCGCTCGTCGCCGAGGACACCCTTCCAGGCCATGAACAACGGCCCGCCCCACGGCCCGGCCAGGGCGACCCCGGCACTGGTGGCGGCGCCGTCGACCGGCTGCGGCCCGGTCCAACCGGTGCCGTTCACAAGCTGGTTCCACCAGATCCGCTGGTCCCCGTCGACGCCCTTCCACGCCATGAACGTGCTCCCGTCGGCGACGCCCGCGAGATTCGGCAGCCGCTCGGCACCGACCGCGACCGGCACCACCGATCCGCCGACTCCGGCCACGGCCACGGCCGTTGCCCCCAGGCGGAGCAGACGCCTCCGGCTCAACCCCGAGCCCAGAGCTTCTTGCGACACTGTTGACCCTCCGTCACATGAGAGGTGCTCATCGAACCCTGTGTGCGCCGGGGAGCGTACGGAAGCCACTATGACACGGGCGAACGGCGGTGGGGGGGAGGCCGAGTTCAGCCGCCCTAGTCCCGGCTCGCCCGCAGCGCCGACGGGGTGGTGCCCGTGTGGAGGCGCATCGTGCGGGTGAGGTGACTCTGGTCGGCGAAGCCGCAGAGCTGGGCGATCGCGGCGATGGGGGTGTCGGTGGTGAGCAGGGCCCGGCGGGCGTGTTCGAGGCGCAGGCGGACGAGGTACTGGTGCGGCGACTGGCCGGTCGAGGCGCGGAACGCCCGGGTGAAGTGGGACGGGCTGACGCCGGCCACGGCGGCGAGGTCGGTGAGGGAGAGCCGGCCGTCGAGGTAGCCGTTCATGTGGTCGACGACCCGGTCGAGCCGCTTCGGGGTGAGGCCGCCGTCCCGTTCGGGCAGGCCGGGGCCGCGGGTGGCGGCCGTGCGGATGAGGTGGGCGGCGAGGGCCTGGAGCAGGGACTGCGCGTAGAGCGGGTCGGCGGGGCGGGGGCCCTCGTACTCGGCGACCAGGCGCTCGACGAGCATGGCGAGGAACGGGTCGGTCAGGTGGAAGCGCGGGGCGAGTTCCAGCGGCCCCGGCAGGTCGCTCTCGGTGGCGAGCTTCTCCAGCCAGGCCGGTTCGAGGGCGACGATCATGAGTTCGGCGTCCTGCCCCCAGCGCGGGCGGGAGGCCCAGCCGGCCGGGTTGATCAGCGCCTGGCCGCGGTGGAAGCGCTCGCGCCGGGGCCGGCCGTCGGCGGACCAGGCGAGGTCGGCCGAGGTGCCCGCGTGCACGGCGAGGACGTGCCGGGTGGGCCCGTCCTCCATCGGGGAGTCCCCGGTGGCGGCCCGTTCGAGGCCGCGCTCGACCACGGCCTCGTCGAGGTCCTGGCCGCTGCCGGAGAGCCGGAGCAGGTGCGGCTTGATGGCGGACAGGAACGTCGCGTGGGTGGTCATACCGTCGATTCTGGTCCGTCCGGGGGACGGATGACGACCGCGGGCGGCGGCGGATCCGGGTGCCGCGCGAGATCGTGAGCGGTTCGTTCCAGGGGGCGCCGGATCGTTCAAGCCCCGGAGGGGCCTCGCGGCGGACAGTGGTGCGGCGAACACATCCCCCATCTGGCGAGGAGCCGTAGATCATGAGCAGCAACCACTCCCTGGCCGGCAAGGTCGTCCTGGTCGGCGCCGGTGCGAAGAACCTCGGCGGACTGATCAGCCGCACCGCGGGCGCCGACGGCGCGAAGGTCGTCGTGCACTACCACTCGGACGGGACCGCGGCGGAGGCCGAGGCGACGGTCGCCGCGGTCAAGGCGGCCGGCGGCGAGGCGGTGGCCGTGCAGGGCGACCTGACGAAGCCCGCCGAGGTGGAGCGCGTCTTCGCCGTCGCGAAGGAGACCTTCGGCGGCGTCGACGTCGCCGTCAACACGGCCGGCATGGTGCTGCGCAAGCCGATCGTGGAGACCACCGAGGCCGAGTACGACGTGATGCACGCCGTGAACGCCAAGGCCGCGTACTTCTTCATCCGCGAGGCGGGCCGGCAGCTGAACGACGGCGGCAAGGTCGTCACGATCCTGACGTCGCTGCTCGCCGCGTTCACCGACGGCTACTCCACCTACGCGGGCGCCAAGGCCCCGGTCGAGCACTACACGCGGGCCGCGGCCAAGGAGTTCGCCGCGCGCGGGATCTCGGTGAACAACGTCGCCCCGGGCCCGATGGACACCCCGTTCTTCTACGGCCAGGAGACCCCGGAGCGCGTGGCGTTCCACAAGTCGCAGGCGATGGGCAACGACCTGACGAAGATCGAGGACATCGTCCCGATCGTCACGTTCCTCGCCACCGACGGCTGGTGGATCACCGGCCAGACCCTCTTCGCCAACGGCGGCTACACCACCCGCTGATCCGAAAGACGCGCCCCGGCGCTGCCCCGGGCCCGTCGGGTCCGGGGCAGCGCGCCGTCACGTGATGACCGCCGTCGTCGCGGCCGTGGCGGCGGTGACGGCGGTGATCGCCGCGATCGCGGCCTGCATGTTCCGGATCGCCTCGCCGACCGGTCCGCTCGCCCACTCGCCGGCCGCGATGGCCGCGAACCGCGGCTCGACCTCCTTGCGGGGCAGGTCGGGGAAGGCCAGGCGGTGCAGGCGGGTCGCGTGGATCAGGGCGATCAGCGTGGCGGTGCGGGCGTCCGGGTCCTCGCCGCGCAGGACGGCGGCGGCGAGGCGCTCGCGCAGTTCGCGCTCGACGGTCGGGTCGGCCTCGGGGTAGCGGCGGACCGGGAAGATGCCAAGGGCGCGGTGGCGCTCCTCGGTGACCAGGCCGCGCTCGCACAGGCGCTGGACGGCGTCGCGGACGGCGGTGGGGCGGTCCGTGGTGAGCCAGCCGGACGCCTTCCCCGCCCCCCGACCCGCGCCCTTGCGCTCGGCCCACTCGGCGAGCCGGTCGAGGCGGCCGTCCAGGAGCGGGTCGCCGGTGGGGGTGCGGTCGGCGACGGCGAGCCGGCCGTCGTCGACGGTGACGCGCCCGGCCAGCACGAGGTCCGCGAGGATGCCGCCCGCGACGGCCCAGCCCGCGCTCGCCGCCTCCTTCGCGACGCCGGACTCGTCGTCCAGCGAGAGCAGCATCAGTTCTTCGCCGATGGTCACCTGCATGTCCCGGCCCCTTCCGTGGTTCGTGATCATTGTTCCAGGAGGCCCTCGGGGCCCGTGAGGTCGGCCCCCAGGGTCTCGGCGAGGCGGCGGGCCCGGGTGTCCTCGCGCAGCAGCGTCCGGAGCAGGGCGTCGGTGTCGCGGGCGCCGGCCAGGTAGGCCTCGACGGAGCGCGGGTCGGCGGGCAGCGGCAGCCCGCCGTCGGCGAGGGCGGCGTGCGCGCGGGCGTGGTCGAGGCCGAGCCGGGCGGCGAGTGCGGAGTCCTCACCGTCCGCCGAGCCGCCCGCCGAGCCGTCCGCCGGGCCGCTGTCCGGGTCGCCGCCGGGGGACTGCCGCTGGTGGCGGGCGACCTCGTGCAGGGCGAGGACGGCGAGCAGGACGTGTTCGGTGCCGGGCGAGCGCCGGCCGAGGCGCTCGGCCTGGGCGTCGGTCTCCCGCCGGACGGCGGCGAGGGCGGCTCCGGCGGCGGCCGGGCGCGTCAGCATCCGTTTCCAGCGCGGCTGCCGGCCCGCGCGGTGGGCGAGGACGGCGTCCCGGGTGGGGCGCAGCAGGGGGTGGAGGCCGCCGCGGGCCGCCGGGGCGTCGAGGTGCGCGAGGACGGCGGCGGAGGCGACGCCGCAGCGGGCGAGCAGTTCGGCGGCGCGGTTGCCGGGGTCCGCGAGGACGGCGCGCAGGACGTGTTCGGCGGTGAACCTCGGGGCGTGTTCGTCGCGGGCGTGGTCCATCGCCGTGCCGAGGGCGTGGGCGGCGGCGGCGGAGATCCGGCGCTCGGCGTCCGCGAGCCCGCCGTCGTCGGCCGTCCACTCCACGTGGCGGTCGCGCAGGGCGGCGTGCAGGGCGGGCGCGGGCGCTCCGGCGGCGGTGAGGGCTCGGGCGGCGCCGCCGCCGGCGTCGGCCGCGGCGGCGAGCAGGTGTTCGGTGCCCAGCCGCCCGCCGCTGACCTGCCGCGCGGTGTCCAGGACGTCCAGCGCCCGCCGGTCCGGTTCCAGTGTCGTCTCCATGCCGGCCCTCCCCATTCCTTGGCCGCGACCATACGTCGAATTTGCCTTCACTTTGCCGAATTCGACGTAGGGAACGCGTCAAGAAATCCCGGCGCGGACCGGGGAAGCCGCCGACCAGGCACGAAGGTCTGCCCGTTCGGGCAGCGGTCCCGAGTGGGGCGGCGCTTACCGTGGACGGGTGAGCGTACGGGCGGGGGCACGGCGGGGCGGAGCGTCGGGGGCAGGCCCGGGGATGGCGCCCGGCACGAGCCCGGTGGCACACACTCCCGCCGCCGCCCTGCTGTCCCTGCAACGGGCGGCGGGGAACGCGGCCACCACCGCGCTCGTCCGGTCGGTGCGATCCGCGCCCACGGCCGTCGTCCAGCGCGTCGACGGCGTCGTCCAGCGCGTCGACGGCGCGGACACGGCTCCCGTGAGCGATCCGGAGGCGCTCGCGGCCGTCAACGCGCTCCCCGCGCACGTCCTGAGCGGGGGCGGCGGGGTCCCGCTCACCACCGACACGCAGAAGGGGCACTTCCTGCGGGCCGGCCTCGGCTGGTTCGGCACGGTGGCCGCGCTCGTCGCCCACTACTCCGCGATCGAGCAGTCCGCGGTGCCCGGCCGGCCCTGGCTGCACCGCGACGCCAAGGCCCGGCTGGAGGGGGTGGCGACGGCGCTGGAGGGCCCGATGCCGTCGTCCAGCACCGCCTTCGCCTTCCGCAAGTCCTTCGACGCGAACACCAAGTTCACCCCGGCGTCCATGCACACCCTCGGGTACGCCATCGACTACGACGCCACGAACATGCCGCAGATCGGCAAGGCCGAGACCGCGGAGCTGGTCCGGTCCGTCACCGGCGCGGAGAGCCACGCCGACCTGGGCGAGTACGGGCAGCGCAGGGCGTTGATCCGCGCGACCGGCGACGCGACCGCCGGGGACCCCGACGCCGCGCCCTCCCCCGCCGCCCAGGCGCACTTCGACCGGCTGCGCGCCGAGTCCGGGCGCCTCGCGCAGACCTCGGCGGCCTTCCAGGCCTCCCTCGGCGACAACCGCGACGCCTTCCTCGACCTGCGCACCCGCTACTTCGAGGCCGCCACCGACGCCGACCGCGCCGCCCTCCTCGCCCAGGTGCCCGCCCTCATCGCACCCTGGACGGCGGCGATCACCGCCGAGGAGCAACGGATCGCCCGGGCCGCCGCCGCGGCCGGTCTCGACGCGGCCGACCTGCCGAGCCGCCAGCGGCTCACCACCCAACTCGCCAACCTCGACGCGGTGAAGGCCGCCGCCGTCCGCGACCAGCGGGCGGTCCGGCACTCCGCCGAGCCGGCCGAGACGAGCCCGGCCGGCCGCCGGCTCGCACAGTGGGAGCAGAAGCTCGACCTGACGGCCTCCGGCGGCTACGCGGACCGGCTGACCGCCGTCGTCAACGCGGCCGAGGACCGCCGCACCGCGCTCGCCCCGCTGCTCGGCGCCCGCGAGCAGGCCGCGACGCTCACCTCCCTGCGCGCCAAACTCGCGACTCCCGCCTACCTGTTCGGGCAGAAGAAGGCGGGCAAGAAGGGCACCCGGCCGACCACGGCCGCCGCCGTCGCCTCCCCCTCGATGGCGCAGCTGGTCGAACGCGGTTTCTACAACCCCCGGGAGCGGACGGCCGGTTCGGAGCACTTCGACGCCGAGTTCCTGGTGCAGCTTGCGCGGCACGGCTTCGACGGCGGCCTGGCCTGGGGCGGGGAGTCCACCGACTCCATGCACATGGAACTGGTCGTCGACCGCCCGGCGGCCCAGCCCCCGGCCGGCGCACACCCGTAGCGCGCCGGATCGCCACAGGCCCCGGCCCCGGCCCCGGCCCGCGATCGGCATATTCGCGGCCCGGCATATCCGGCGACAGGGCGGCCCCGTTCCAGTAGTCTACCAACGATCACACTGAGTGATCATCATGGAGCTCTACCAGTGCGGGGGGAGCTGACCCTCGATGCACGATCGCGCCCACCACATCCACTCCGCCCCAGGTGATCCGGCACGGACCTCCTGGGTGATCCGCGACCACCTCCTCGACCGGCTGGCCCGCGCCTCGCCCGGTGCCCTGACGCTCCTGGTCGCACCCGCCGGCTACGGAAAGACGACACTGCTCGCGCAGCACCTCGAACGGTTCGCGGGCACGATCGTGCGCTGGCGCCCCTGGCGCGGCACGAGCGAGGCCGGGGCCCTCCTCTCCGCCGTCCGCCACGCGCTCGGCGGCGGCGCCGGACCGCTCACCGTCGAGAGCGTGCTGCGCCGCGTGGAGCGGCGGCCGGGCCCGGTGCTGCTCGCCGTCGACGACCTGCACCTGATCCACGGGACCGAGGCCGAGGCCGCGCTGGAGGAGATCGCGCTGCTCGCCCCGCCCAACCTCCGTCTCCTGCTGGCCGGCCAGCGGCTGCCCCAGTTCAACCTGACCCGCTGGGAGCTCGCCACGAGCACCGTCCTCGGCCCCGCCGACCTGCGGCTGCGCTCCGACGAGGTCCGCCGGCTGCTGCACGACGCGCACGGCGGCCGACCCTCCGCCCGGCAGACGGCGCAGGTGGACGGGCTCACCCAGGGCTGGCCCGCCGCGCTGCGGCTGGCCGGCCCCGCGCTCCTGCACCCGCCGGAGGCCGTCGCGGCCGTCGTCGGCTCCCTCACTCACGCCTACCTGGAGCGCGAGGTGATCCGGCCGCTCCCGGAGCGGCTCGTGCGCTTCCTGGAGCAGGTCAGCCCGCTGTCGCGGCTCGACGCGGCGCGCTGCGACGCGCTCGTCGGCGGCACGGAGAGCGCCTGGCTGCTGGGCGTCCTGGCCGACGAGCGCGGCCTGCTCAGGCGCGACCCGGCCGACGGCACCTTCCACTGGGGCCCGCTGCTCCGCGGCCACCTGCTGCGTCGCCGGCCGACCGGGACCACCGGCGGCGGGCGGGAGCGCCCGCCGTCCCGCGGCGTCGCGTCGACAGCCGCACCCGCGCCCGCCGTCGAATCGGCCACGCTGTCGCTGCGCTGCTTCGGCGGTTTCGAACTCACACTGGGGGAAAGGGACTTGACCTGGACGGCGATCCGCCCCCGGGCCCGGGCGCTGCTGCGACTGCTGGCGATCCACGCCGGCCAGCCCGTCCACCGGGAGCTGCTGGTCGAGGCACTGTGGCCCGAGCGCCCGCCCGCCACCGCCGCGCGCTGCCTGCACGTCGCCGTCTCCGCACTGCGGACCTTCCTGGAGCCCGGCGTCACCCGCGGCGGATCGCGGCTGCTGGTCCGCTCCGGCGAGGCCTACCTGCTGCGCATCCCCCCGGAGGGCAGCTACGACCTGCGGCGGTTCGAGACCTCGCTCGCGGAGGGCCGGGACGCCGAGGCGGCCGCCCGGCCGGAGGCGGCGGCCCGGGCCCTCCGCGCCGCGCTGGACGCGTACGCCGGGGAGCTGCTGCCCGAGGACGGTCCGGCGGAGTGGGTCGTGGAGCGCAGGGAGCACTACCGGCACGCCGCCGCCGAGGCCGCGCTGGTCCTCGCCAAGCTCGAACTCGCCCGCGGGCGGCCGGTCGCGGGCGCCCGGGCGGCGGCGCGCAGCGTGCAGATCGACCCGTTCCGGGACGACGCCTGGCAGACGCTGATCGTCGCCCACGAGCGGAGCGGGGAGACGGCGGCGGCCGAGCGCAGCCGGAAGGGGCACGCGCGGATGCTGCTCTCGCTCGGGCTCCCGGCCGCCCCGGTGGAAGTGATCTGATGCACAGTCAATTTCCGTAACCCTCATGGGCGTTCGAAGAACTCCAACTCGGCGACGGCCACCCTGCGGTCCGGTCCCGTGCCGTAGGCGGCGTCGACCGTCAGGCGGATCCGCACCACGTCGCCGACGGCGAGGTGGAAGCGCTGCTCGCCCGGCGCGTCGGCCGGATGGACCGTCCGGGTCGTCGCCCTGCCGTCCGAGCCGGTCAGGGTGACGGTGAGTTCGCGCGGGCGGGCCTGGGTGAGGAACTGCTCGGCGGTGGTCGAGGTGCCGGGGTAGACCACGAGGTCGAGCAGCCGGAACGGCGACGCGAAGTCCATCTCCAGGTACTCGCCGCGGCCGTCCCCGGGGCGGGCGGGCGCCCAGTAGCGGTCGGTGGTCCCGTCGACGGCGAGCGCCGCCGGGTGGGCCGGGTCCTCGCTGGAGGCCCGGACCGCGGTGGGGTGGACCTGCTGCGGCGTGGCGAGCCGGTCGCGGACCACCTCGACGCCGGCGGCCAGCTCGCCCCGGTACGCGTAGCCCCCGGCGGCGAGCAGCGCCACCAGCACCAGCGGCACGACGAACCGCGGGCGGCGCAGCCGGCGCACGCGCGGACGGTCCCCCGCGACCGGGCCCGGCCTCGGCCGGCGGACGAACGGCCGCCGCCACCACGGCGGCTTCGGCGCGACCCGGGCGTCTTCGAGCGGGTCGCCGCAGCGGCGGCAGTAGCGCCGGGTGGGCACGTTGCCGGTGCCGCACTGGCCGCAGATCAGGTCGCCGGGGGCGATCGGCTCCCGGTCGGCCGCCGGCCGGGGCGGGCGCGGCGGCGGGGGCGCGGACTCCTCGCCCGGCTGGACGGCCTTCGGCTGGACGGCGTGCGGCCGGGCTTTCGGCTCGGGTCTCGGGTGGGCTTTCGGGCGGGGCTTCGGGCGAGGTTTCGCCGGTGTCGATGCCGGTACCGGCGCCTCGGCCCCGGCGGCGGGTTCCGGTCGAGCGGCCGGAACCCCCGGCGGTGCGGACGGAGGCCCCGGCGGTGCGGACGGAGGCCCGGACGGGCGGGGCGGGACGACAGGGGCAGGCCCGGACGGGCGGGGCAGGACGGCCGGCGCGGGCCCGGACGCGGGAGGCGAAGGAGCAGGCGCAGAGGCCGTCTCCCGTGGCTCCTCCTCCCACGACAGGTACGCCCCGCACGCGCCGCAGAAGTCCTCGCCCCGCGCGCAGGGCTGACCGCAGTGCTCACACGTCGTCATGGTGCCCGTCCTCCTCCTCGGCCCTCCCGGGCCGCGCCGCCACCACCTCGACCGTGAACGGCACGTGCGCCGGCCGGTTGGCGGCCACCAGCTCCCGCACCGCCCGCAGGTCCACGACCGCCGGGTCCGGCACCCGCAGCCGCACCACCAGCCGGGGCGCGGCCTCCCCCGGCAGCGCCGCGTCCGGCCGGGCCGACCACCGGGCCCCGCCGCTCTCGTCGATCTCCGGCTCCACCCCGAACACCAGCCGCAGCTGTGCGGCCAGCCCCGCCCGCGTCCCGCGCACCGCGTGCAGCGCCGCCGCGTGGACGACGGCGGCGCGCCGCCGCTCCGGCGGGAGGTCCGGCCCGGTCGGCGCGCCGACCCATTGCGCCAGGTAGGCGAGGAAGTCCGGCGGCGCGAGCCGGGGGTCGAAGTACGCGGCCAGGTTGTCCAGCGTGCACAGCACCGGCGCGAGCACCTCGTCCAGCGCGCCCGTGAAGCGCTGGAGGAACAGGTTCTCCCCCGCGCCGTCCCCGTCGTCGGCGTAGACGCCGGGAAGCTGCGCCCCGAGCGGGTGGCGGCTGGGCAGGTCCGGGACGGGACCGCGTCCGTGCGACCGGGTCGGCATCCGTCCTCATTCCGCCGCGACGCGGACCTGGTGCTCGTACGAGAACACCAGGGCGTGCGGGGCGAGGTGGATCCGGTCGGTGGCCTCGCCGCGGTGGCCGTGTTCCGGGTCGGCCGGGAACAACCGGACGCTCTCGACCAGTTCGACGCCTGGCACCCGCTGCAGCACGGCGAAGACCTCGCCGGCGTGCAGCGGGCGGCCGAACGGCCAGCCGGTGCCGTCCGGCCCGCCGGTGAGCGGGTGGAGGTGGCGGTGGAGCGCGGCCAGCGCGGCCCGCTGCACGGCGCCCGGCGTGCTGCGCGGCCTGGCCCTCAGCGCGGCGACGACCGTGACGCCCTGGTAGTGCGGCGGCTCCACCAGCAGCCGCGCGCCGAGCAGCCTGCGTTCGTCCAGGTAGCCGGTGACCTGCTCCAACAACTCCTGCGAGCAGGCGAGTTGGGCGAAGGCCAGGCGGCCCTCGCCGTCGTCCTCGGCGTTCGGCACGAGCAGCACCCGCACCCCGCCGGCGTCCGGCCCGGTCTCGGTGGCGACGCAGCGCACCCGGCCGACGGCGGGCGCGGCCTCGCGCGCCAGCTCCTCGTAGTCCTCGGCGGTGACGGCCCGGCGGCGCGTGCGCAGCACGATCGGGCCGCGCAGCCGGGCACCCGCGACGTCCTCGCCGTCGACGCCGCCCTCCGCCGCCCGCGCGTTCTCCACCCGGGCCACGTACGGGACGGAGGTGCGCAGCACGGCCAGCGCGCCGCGGGCGACGTTGCCGCGGCGCCCGCCGCCGGTGGCGTACGCGCGGACCCGGACCGCCGTGCCCTCGGGCGGCACCGCGCCGTACCGGCGGAGCGTGCCGTCGGGTTCGCGCACGGCCGGGCCGAAGGCGATCTCGCCGGTGCTGCGGTCGAGCCGGAAGTGGCGGTCCTCGGAGGTCGAGCGGGCGAAGTCCTCCACCTCCTGCCACTCCTGCGTCCCGTCGGTGCCGGTGGTCTCGACGGTGACCGGCTCGCCGCCGGCGACCACGGGCGGGCGGGCGAGGATGAAGGTCTGGCCCGGCAGCCCGTCGGAGCGGCCGAGGGCCTCGCCCTCGACGCGCTCCGCGTGGACGGCGGTCGTGGTGCCGCCGACCGTGAACGCCTCGGCGGAGATCAGCACCGGCGTCGCGGAGTAGGACGGACGGCCGGGGACCGGCGCGGTGATCCGGCAGCGCAGCCAGCCGGCCCGGTGGCGGGCCTCCACCGAGGCGGCGTGGTCGGGCGGCAGCCGGAGGATGACGTCGCCGGGCCGGTTGAAGCCGCCGGTGGTGTCCCGCTGGACGGCGCAGCCCGCCCAGCCGTCGCCGGTCCAGGCCTCCCAGGCGAGCGGCGGGTGGTCGGGGTTGATGCCGTGCCCGCTGACCGGGAACTCCAGGCGCAGCGCCACGAGGCAGTGCGGCACGGCCTGCGAGAGGCCGAAGAGCAGGACGTCGCCGGGCACCGGGACGGCGGCGAAGCACGCGACGCCGCGGCCGTCGGCGAGGTCGGCGTCGCGGTCCACCGGGGCGCCCTGGGAGGCGGTCGCGAGGTGCGTCAACGTGCAGGGGAGGATGGCGAGTTCGCGGGCGGTGGAAAAGACCACGGCCGCCTCGGTCGCGGTCCGCACGGTGGCCACCTCCGCTCCGGCCCGCACCGGGACGGTCCGCTCCTGCGGCGCGGAGAGCCAGAAGGTGACCTCCGTCCGGGCGGCGGCCGGCGGGAGCAGGCGGACCCCGATCAGGTCGAGGAAGGCCAGGTGGTTCTTGTCGGGCACCCGGTTGAGCCGGTAGATCAGCTGGTCGACCATGTGGGCAAAGGTCTCGATCAGCGTCACGCCCGGGTCGGAGACGTTGTGGTCGCTCCACTCCGGGCAGCGCTGCTGGACGAGCCGCTTGGCCTCGTCGACGAGGTCCTGGAAGCGGCGGTCGTCCAGGTTGGGCTGCGGCAGGGGCATCAGGGGCTCCCCGGGTGGTCGGGGCGGTCGGGAACGTCGGCGCCGTCGGCGCCGTCGGCGCCGTCGGGGCCATCAGGGCCGTGCGCGGGGATGACGTAGAACGGGAAGACGAGGTTGCGCGGGTCGTTGGTGCCGCGCAGCGCGTAGCGGACGTCGATCCAGAGCGTGCCGGAGTCGACCGCGTCGAAGCCGACGACCACGTCCACGAGGTCGATCCGCGGCTCCCACCGCTCCAGCGACAGCCGCACCTCGTAGGCGATCAGACCTGCGGTGGCGCTGTCGGCGGGCGCGAAGACGTGGTCGTGGATGGCGCAGCCGAACAGCGGGCGCATCGGCCGCTCGCCCGGCGCGGTGGAGAGGATCAGACGGATGCTCTCCTCGACCTCGCGCTCCTGGGCGACCAGCGCGATCGACCCGGTCGGGTCGGTGCGGACCGGGAAGGCCCATCCCGCACCGATGAACCGACGTCCCATCACCCTCACCCGCCGATCAGCACGGTCGGGCAGCCACCGACGATCGGCGCGCCGCAGGCCGCGAGGTCGCCCGCGCGGGCCGCGGGCAGGCCGCCGATCAGGACGGTGGGGCAGCACGGCGGGGCGACGGCGCTCGGCGGGTGGACGGCGGGCGGCGGGAAGGAGCACACGTGCGGCGTGCCGACGACGGCCGCGGGCTGCCCGCCGATGAGAACGGTGGGGATCCCGGGCGGGGCGAGCACGCCGGGGTGCCCGGTCGGGTCCCCGACCCTGGCGGCAGGTGGCATCGGTGGTGCTCCTTCGCTCGTCCTCGTTCACCGGAGGTCAGTCATCGGAGGTCAGTCATCGGAGGTCAGTCATCGGAGGTCAGTCATTGGAGGTCGGTCATCGGAAGTCAGTTGATCTTGATGAGGGCGGCACTGATCGAGCAGGTCGCGCCGCCCTTGATCTCGGTGCTCGCCGTCCCGGACACGCCGACGGTCGCGCCCCTGACGTCGACCTGCCCCTGCGTCTGCAGCTTCACCGCGCCCGCGCCGCCGTCCAGTTGGACCCCCGAGCGGGCCGTCACCCGTACGGAGTCCCCGGCGAGTTCGAGCTTCCCCTGCCCGGCGTCGACGCTGACGCCCTGCGCGGCCTTGACGGTCACCTTCTCCTTGGCCTCGATCTCCACCGTGCCGTCGCTGTGCACGACCACGGACGTCGCCTTCCCGTCCAGGTGCAGCGTCACCTTGCCGTCCCCGGTGGACAGCCGGACGCCCTTCGGACCGGCGGCGGCGTCCAGCAGCTCCAGCCGGTTGCCGCTGCGCGACACCAGCGAGCGACGGTTGACGGCGCCGCTCGTCCCGTCCACCGCCTCCACGTCGTGCCGGGACGGCCGGTCCTCGCCGTTGTACAGCCCGCCGATCACGTACGGCCGGTCCACCAGGCCCTGCTCGAAGCCGACCAGCACCTCGTCCCCCACCTCCGGGCCGAACACCCCGCCCCCGCCCTTGCCGCCGGACTGCGCCGTCCGGGCCCAGTCGCTGACGTAGTCGTCCGAGAGCCACGGGAACGCCAGCCGCACCCGGCCCTGGTGCTCCGGGTCCCTGGTGTCCGTCACCGTCGCGTTGACCAGCCCCGCCACCCGGTCCCGGGGCCGGCCCCCGCCCGCCGTCAGACCGAGGAGCGAGCGGTCGGTGCGGCCGCTCACGGTGATCCACGTCTGGTAGCCGACCCCCGGATCGAACACGTGCCGGACCGCGGTGACGGTGTACTTGCCCTCGAACGGCGTCCCGACGTTCGTCAGCGTCACCGCACTGCCCGCCCGCAGCCGCGGGATGCCCATCGCCACCGCCGACAGCTCCGCGAACGACGCCGCCAGGTCGGCGGCCAGCGAGCGCGCCGCCCGGTCCGCCTCGGCCTGCGCCCCGAACGGGACGTCGACGGCCAGGAACGCCGCGTCCCCGAAGGGCTCGGCGGCCCGGGCCGGCGTCAGTCCGAGCGCGAGCAGGTCACTGGCGCCGGCCGGCGCGTGCGCGACCACCGCGCGCTTGGCCTGCACGTCCCAGCCGCGCGCCTCCACCTCCCGCACCTGGTCGGCGGACGTGACGACCGCGTGGCAGCGCAGCAGGTTGCGGCCCAGTTCCAGGACGAACGGGCTGGCCCGGACGGACGTCGACGTGCCCGGCGCACCGGCGGCCGGGGTCGGACGGCGGAAGTGGAACCGGCCGTCCACCACGGCCACCTCCCGGCCCGACCGGACGGCCAGGCGGCCCAGGAACTCCCAGTCGGTGAGGCCGGCCTGGGCCAGGTGCGGGTGGACGGTCGTCGTCGCGTCGACCGTGCCGAGCCGCAGCCCGGCCCGGCGCGCGACGGCCGTCGCGACGTCGGAGGCCGTCATCTGCCGGTAGCCGACCACCCGGCGCCCGCGCAGCAGCCGGTGCGAGTGGTCCAGCCCGCGGACGACGGTGAACGTGCCCGTCGCGTCCGCGTCCACCTCCAGCGCGGTGACCTCCCCGGACACCAGCAGCTCGCGCTGCGGGTCGTCGGCGACCCGCGCGAACAGCTTCACCTGCACGCCGATCGTCAGGCCCGCCTTGGCCAGGACCAGGTGGTGCGGGTCGCGGAAGCGCAGCACGAAGAGGTCCGGCAGGTGGCGGCTGCCGTCCACGTGGGCGGAGACGAGGAGCTCGGCGACGGCAGCGGCGAGCGGCTGCCCGCCGACCTCGACGGCGAGCGTGTTCACGAAGGCCTCACCGGCCATGGTCAGCGCCTCCCGCGGTTCATCGGGCCGTTCCCGTCCGCGATCTCCTCCGCGCCGGGCAGCAGCAGTTCGGTGCCGGGGTTCAGCCGCGTCGGATCGTCGATGCCGTTCGCCTCGGCGATCGCCCGCCAGGCCGCCGGATCGCCGTACTCGCGCCACGCCAGCAGGGCCAGGGTGTCCCCCGCCACGACGCGGTGCACACGGCGGGCGGCGAGTGCGCCCGAGGACGGGTTCTGGCCGGGGAGCTCGCCGCTGATCTCCTCCAAGGTCACCTGGCACACGGCGCGCACCGGCAGACCGCCGGCCGTGAACAGCGTGTACTTGGCCTGCACCTGGCTCACGTACGCGAGGAAGCCGGTCAGCCCGCCCCAGTGGAAGATCACCCACGGCGGCACGCCCTGCTGCTTGCCGTGGCTCTGGGCCGTCGGCACGCAGCACGCGAACAGCTGCTCCACCGCTTTGACCACCCGGTCGGAGGGGTGATCGGTGGTGTCGAAGAACATCTCCAGCGACAGCTTGCTGGGCTCGGCCCCCTTGAACTCGACCGGCCCCGCCTTCCGGGCGCCCTTCGACGTCTTGCGCTCCCACTTCGCGGACTTGGCGAGAGCGAGCTCCCGGGGGTTGAACTGGAAGTCGATCTTGTCGATCCGGGGTCCGGGCGTCGTCGTGCCGCCGTCGGCGGGCGGATGGCGCAGCTCCAGGTACGCCCGCTCCAGCTTCGGCCGGGCACCGGCCGGACCGCCGCCGGTCGCGCCGGCGGAGAAGACCACGGGTGAGGACGGCATGCTGCTCTCCTTTCAGGCCGTCGGACGTGGCCTCAGGCCCGGTCCGGGTCGAGGAAGCCGTGGTGCGCGATCTCCAGCGTCTCGGTCGCCACCTTGGGCGTCTCCGGGCTCAGCGACGGCCCCTGCCAGCGCACCGGCACCACGTCCAGCAGGCTCCACCGGGCGACCACCCGGCCGTCCGCCGTCATCGCACTGATGTGGCCGGTCTTGCGCGTCACCCCGGACACCATGCCCGCGATCCAGCGGGTCACCTTCTCGGTGTCCTTGGTGACGGGACGAGTCAGCTTGATGTTCGAGTACTTGATGCGGGACGGGAGTTGCCACACGTACCCGTTGTTGCCGCCCTCCTCGCGCTGCTCCATCACCACCTCGCAGCCCAGCCCCTCGCAGGAGTTGAACGTCCCGAGCTTGAAGTCGTCGATCTCGACGATGAAGCACACGCTCACCGCCGGGTCGTCATCGGCCATCGCGGGGCTCCTCTCAGTGGTAGGGGTGGGTGTCGAAGCGGAGGCCGGCGCGCTCGCGGTCCTGCCGGAGCTCGGCCCGGAGCAGGCGACCCAGGGGGTCGATCAGACGGCGGACGAGCTCGTCGGTGCTTTCGGGTGAGGCGGGGGGTGGAGCTGTGGGTGCGGCCGTGGGTGCGGCCGTGGGTGCGGCCGTGGTGCGGGCTTCCGCGCGCTGGACGGGCGGGGGCGGCGGTTCGGGTGACGGCGGCTCGGCCGGTTGCGGGGCCGGCGGCGCGAAGACCACGGACCCGTCGGGCATCCGCTGGGCGATGCCCGCGGCCACGGCGACCGTTCCCGGGTCGGCGGGAGTCCTGACCTGTGGCGGCGGCACGGCCGGCGGCGAGGCCTGGTAGTCCTCGCCGAGACCCTGCAACGGCAGCAGTGGGGACGTACGGCGCTGGACGGGCGTCGACGGGTCCGCTCGGCGAACGGCGCCGGCCGGCTCGACGCGGGCGGCCGGTGCCCAGACGACCGGGACGGCACTCGGCTCGGCCGTCACAGCGCCGGGAGGAGTCGCCTGCGGCGCGGGAGCCGAACGAAGCTGCAGCCCACGTTCACCGACGAGCCCGACGCTCGGTGCGCTCGCGGTGATCACGGCCGGGTCGGCGACACTGGCGGACTCACCCTCCGGGGGCGGAATCCGCTGCAACCTCACGGGCGTCACGGTCAGTTGCAGAGATCCGTGCGCTCCACCGGCGGCGACATCGGCGGCCCTCGGCAGCGCTACGGACGCACCCCCGCCACTCGTCGGCACCGCGTCGCCGACCGTCGGCGCCACGAGCCCCGCGCCTTCCGGCCCGCCCGAGCGCTGCACCGGCACACTCGACGTCGGACCGCCAACTCCGCTGACTCCCAACGGCGTTGAGCCACCGAGTAGCGGCGCAACGGACCCCGCACCTTCCGGACCGGCCGCCGCACCCGACGTCGGCTCACCAACTCCACTGATCACCGCCGGCGTTGAGCCACCGACCAGCGGCGCCACGAACCCCGCGTCCTCCGATCCGGCCGAACGCTGGACCGGCGCACCCGACTCATTCCGGGCCCCCGAACCACCAACCATCCCTGCCGCCGGCGGCGTTGCTCCGCTCGCCGACGGCACTGCGACGTCGCCCGACCAATGCTCCGGCTGAACCGGCGGGTTCGCCGCTACGACCGGCACCTCGCCCACCAACGGTGCCATGGGCAGGGACTCCGGCTCGGGCGCAGGCCCGTCGTCCGGCCGTACCGACGCCTTGGTCCCGGGAGGTCCGGCCGCCGCAACCATCGGCGGCGGGGCGTCTTCCCATTGCGCCCCGACCGGCTGCGCCTCTCCTGCCGCCCGCTGCACGGTCGGCGACGGACCCGGCAACGGCGCACCGAGCCCGCCCGACCGCCGTGAGACGTGCGGCAGTCCCGGGTTGCCACTCGGAGTCACCCGAACCGGCGGAAGGGTTCCGGAGCCGCCCGCCTCCGCCGCCCGCTGCACGGCGGGACGAGACGCGAGCGGTGCGCCGAGGCCCAAGCGGCGGCTCGGCGGGGGTACCGCATCCGCCGCCCGCTGTCCCGCCTGCGCCGACCGCTGCACGGCGGGAGGCGGCATCGTCGACGGTCCGCCCTCCCTCCGCTGCGGTTCCTCGACTCGCTGCACCGGCACCGCCGGAACCGCCGGCGCCTCCGTTGCTGCCATCGCTGCCGTCACTGCCGCCTCAGGCGCCGATTCGCCGACGAGGGGCCGCTCCGGCACTCCGGCGGTCGCCAGTTTCCGCACCGGCAGTTGCTCGACCGACCGCGCGACCACCGTCATGGCCGCACCCGGCGCCGACGGCACGACCACCGGCTCCACGATCGACGGCTCAACGCCCGATGACGGCACGACCGACCGCCCCACAACCACCGGCTCCACGAGCGGCGACTCCAGGCCCGACGGCCCCGCAACCACCGGCTCCACGACCACCCCGGCCGACACCGCCGACGGGTCCGCCCCCGCCGCCCCCGCCACACCGCCCGCCGGCCGCACCAGCCCGTCCCCCGTCCCGCCCGGCGCCGCCGGGTGGACGAGGTGGCCGAGCGGCCCGAGGAAGGACGGGTCCTGCCGGCTCGTCAACCCGTCCCGGAAGCCCGCCGGGTCCGTGACGAGTTCCGGCGCACCGAAGGTGAGCCGCTGCACCGGCACCTCGCGCCAGTCGCCCCTCGGGCCCCGTGCCGCCGCCTGCGCCGCCGATTGCGGAACCGACTGCGGCACCGGCCCAGGGCCGACGGACCGCCCCCTCCTCAGCCACCCCCACACCGCCGCCTCACCGTCCCTGCGCGGCCAGGGCGTTGAGCCGGCCGATCTGTGCGACGAAGCGCAGCCGTTCAGGGTGTTCCAGGTCCAGGATCGAGTCCAGCGGCCAGTGGAAGTGGTAGGCGACGTACGCGACCTCCTCGTACAACCGCTCGGTCGCGTACGTCATGATTCCCCCAGGCGGCCGCCGGCGAGGTCGACCGCGAAGTCGCAGGAGCAGGACGGGCAGGTGACCTGCGCGCGGGTGTGTCCCTCGGCGTTGATCCGGCGGTAGAAGTCCTGGAGGAACGCCAGGTCGGAGGCGAACAGGTCCTCGATCACGCCCGCGTGCACGTCCGTGACGCCCCCGATCCGGGTGACCACCCGCCCGAGGAGCACCACGGAGAGGTACGCGGGGTTCTCCCGCACCCGGTCGTCCCGCAGCGGCACCAGTTCGTCCCGGGCCGTCGCGAGCCGCATGACGCCGGAGCGGTGCACCTGTCCGGAGTCGTCCAGGTACCCGCGCGGCAGCTCGAACGCGAACTCGGTCCGCATCGGCTCCCGCTGCCCGCCGACGGACGCGACCGGCTCGGCCACCCGTTCCGCCCCGGGCGGGGCGGCCATCTGTCGTCGCATCAGGGCCGCCTCAAGCCACGTCCATGGATTCGTACGTGATGACGATCTTCTCCGTGAGCACGCTGGTGTCGCCGGCCTTGAGCGAGCCGATCTCCAGGCTCTTCGGCCAGGCGTTGACGAGGTTGTAGCGCTTGATCGCGTTGCCCTCGTAGTCGAAGACGATGATCGCGCCGCCCTTCCTGACCTGCGCCATCTTGCCGAAGCGGGAGTCCTTGATCCACTTCTCGAAGCTGCTGTCGCCGGTCAGGCCACGGGTCAGCGTGACCTCGCCCGCCTTCGGCCGGCCGGGGAGCTTCTTGACCACGTACTTGCCGTCCGCGGTGTTCGCCTTCAGCTCGATGACGTCCTGTTCCATCTTCAGGCCCGTCACCTCGCTGATCTGTTTGATCACCACGCCGTCGAACTCCAGACCGAAGGAGTGGCCGACCGAACTGTCCTGGTCGGGAAGTGCCATCGCGCGCCAACCGCCTTTCCCTGCTCACTGATCGACGAGTACTCACCCGCCGACGGGTACTCACTCGTTGACGAGGCTCGTCCCGCCGGAGAACTGGGAGAGCCGGAAGACCACGAATTCGGCGGGCTTCACCGGCGCGACGCCGATCTCGCAGATCACCTGCCCGGCGTCGATGCCCTCGGCCGGGTTGGTCTCCCGGTCGCACTTCACGTAGAACGCCTCCTCGGGCGTGAGGCCGAACAGTGCGCCCTTGCGCCACTCGTTCACCAGGAACGCGGAGATCGTCCGCCGGATGCGCGCCCACAGCGCGTCGTCGTTCGGCTCGAACACCACCCACTGGGTGCCGATCAGGATCGACTCCTCCAGGTAGTTGAAGAGCCGGCGCACGTTCAGGTAGCGCCAGCTCGGGTCGGAGGAGAGGGTGCGCGCACCCCAGACCCGGATGCCCCGGCCCGGGAAGGCCCGGATGCAGTTGACGCCGATCGGGTTGAGCAGGTCGTGCTCGCCCTTGGTCAGGTTGACGGCGAGGTCGACGGCGCCGCGCACCACCTCGTTCGCGGGTGCCTTGTGCACGCCCCGGCTCTCGTCGTTGCGCGCCCACACGCCCGCCATCGCGCCGCTCGGCGGCACGAACCGCAGCCGGCCGTCGGACGGGTCCGCGACCTTCAGCCACGGGTAGTACAGGGCAGCGTGCTTGGAGTCGTAGCCGGCGCCGACCGTCCGCCACTCCTTGACCTGCTGCGGGGTCAGGTCGGGCAGGGGGTCGAGGATCGCGACGCGGTTGCCCATCAGCTCGCAGTGCGCGATCAGGGCGTGCTGCACCGCCTTGACCTGGTCGCCGTCCAGCGTGCCCTGCTCGTAGGCGCTCATCAGGTCGGGGACGGCGACCATCGTGATCTCGTCGACCGCCTCCAGGCCGCCGAGGCCCGTGCGGTCGTCGGCGCTGCCGACGTACTCGGCGGGCGTCGGGGCGCTCCCGACGGGCTGCGGCTGCGCGGGGGGCGCCGGGACGGCCACTTCCTGGTTCGCCGGACGGGCCGCGGCCTGGGCGCCGGCCTCCTCCACGGCGATCAGCCGCGAACGCTCCCGGACCACCGCCACCACGTAGGTGCGCTGGCCCCGCTTCGCGGACACGTCGAAGCTCTCCTCGACCTGCTCGCCGCGCTTGACCCGCAGCGTGAACGCGTCCTCGCCCGGCGACTCTCCGGCGGCGTCCGCGACCTCGACCGACAACCCCTCGCCCGCACCCGGCAACGCGGCGACCTGGAACCCGCCGAGCGTGGCCTTGCCTCCCCGGCGCTTGACCGGCCCCGGGGACGGCGGCGCAGCCGCGTTCCCGCCGCCGACCCGGACGACGTAGCAGACGCCGCCACCGTTGAGGAAGTACGCGTAGACCGCGTGCGCGAGGTAGCAGCCGTCGGCGAACTCCCCGAACTCCCGGGTGTACTGGCTCCAGTTGGTCACCAGCGTGGGCGTGTTCGGCGGCCCGCACGGCGCCAGGCCCACGAACGCCGCGACCGCCGTCCCGACCCCCTCGATCGGACGCGAACCCGCCTCGACCTCTTCGACGTAGACGCCCGGCGACAAATACGACGGCATCCCTCAGCCCCCTTCGGACCCAACCGGCCACGCCCAGCCTGGTGTCCCGGGGCGACCAAGGTCATGACCGCCGGTACGGCCTATCGGGTCTCCCCCCGTGCCCGATCGGGCAATCAGCACATGGATCGGTCCTCAAGCACGCGCACTTCCGCCGACGGCATCGATCGCCTCGTTGACGATCTCGGCCTTCCGCGCCAACCTGACCCGGACTTCGGGGGTCAGGGATTCCATCGTGAGCTTGCCGTGCCTACCCTTGTTGATTTCTTCCAGGATGTTCCACGGCTCCACCCGATGGCCTTCTTCGAGCAGCATCTGGATGTTCGCCACGGATTGCCCTGCCTGATGGTCACGCCCTTCGTAGAGGCTCGCCAGCCGCAGCGTCAGGCGGGCGTTCTGCTCCCGGGCGGCCGTCTGAAGGGCGTGTGCACAGTCGTGATTCCGGTTGTCGGCGAGATCCGGCACTCCAGGACCGCACGGGGACCGGCTGATGTCCATCCTGATCACCCTGCCGACGGGCCATTCGCGAATTCCCGTCCAGCCCTTCGCACGGATCGCCGCGATGGCGCGCTGTTCGGCGTGCAGGCCGCCACCGGATCTGAACGTCCCGACGAACTCTCCGCACATCCACACCTGTGCCACGGTCGGCGTGCTCTGGCCGAATTCGATGTCACTCACGTCGAGGGCCATCCGCGCGGCCGACGAGGTGTCGACCGACTTGGTCGGGTTCACCGCCCCGCGCACCGACCACGCGCCGTTCCGAACCGCTGGAACGAGTTCGGTCATCCCGTATCTCGACTTGATCCCGGCGAACAGCACCGGAATCGCCTTGATGCCTACTGGACTTCCGGAGACCCGTCCGAGCAGCCGCGCGGCCGCATCCACCCCGCGATCCAGCCGACGCTGCTTCCCCTCGGGGGTGTCCTCCCCCTGAGCCTTGCTCCTCGCCCTGCCCAGGAGGCTCTTCCCCGCCGCGACGATCTTGCCGATCACCCAGTCGACGGCCTTCGTCACCGGGGCCTGGACCTTCTCCAGGATGCCCCGGATCTTCTCCGAGATGCCGCCGAGGCCCAGCAGGCTCGCGAGGAAGTCCAGGACCAGGGGCAGCGCCTTCGCCAGGGCCGCTTCGATCTTCGCGGGGATGCCGCCTCCGGCGCCCGCCGCGATGCCCTCGATCGAGTCCAGGACGGTGTCGACGAAGTCCTTGAGCCGGGCGGCCTGGTGGACGAAGAACATGATGACGTCGTAGATCGCCTTGCACGCCCGGACGAAGGCGGAGGCCGGGTTGAGCAGGGAGACGATCCACGTGACGCCGGCGGTGACGATCTTCTCCAGGACGAAGTCCTTGATCGCGCCGATCACCGTGTCCTTGAGGTCGCCGAGCTTCCCGAGGATCCAGCGCCACAGGCCGCCGACGCCCTCCGCCATCAGGACCCGGACCATCTCGAAGGAGCCCTCCAGCGCCCGCATCGCCGGTTCCGGGATCTGCCGCACCACGCGGGCCCGGATGTTGGCCCAGGTCAGGCCGAGGACCGACAGGACGAGCTTGAGGATGCCCTTGGCGTCCAGAGTCTCCGGGAGTTCGATGCCACCGGCCGCCAACCGGCCCAGCAGCCAGTCCTTCAGGCCCTGCTTCAGGTGCTCGCCGGCCCGGGCGGCGAAGCCGAGGACGCCGGACTTGACGGCGTCGACGAGGTGGCCGAGGAACTCGATCGGCTTCGCGATGATCCGCTGCACCGCGCCGGCCGCTCGCGAGGCGACGCCCGCGAGCAGGTCGGCGAGCTGCTTGACGGTCGCGGCGGTCTCGGCGAGGGCGTCCATCGCGGCGTCCAGCAGGCCCTTGTTCTCGGCCTGGAGGGCCTTGATCTCGTCGTCGACGGCGCTGCGCGCGGCGGTGTAGCGCTGGGCGAGGTCGTCCACCAGGGCCTTGGACTTGTCGTCGACGGCCGAATCCAGCTCCGCGAACCGCCCGCCGAACTCCCGGGCCGCGTCGGCGGCGAAGCGCTGGAGTTCGCGCGGCTGCCGGGCGACAATCCCGGCGGTCGCCTCCCGTCCGCGCGCGATCCTCGCCTTGGCGGCGGTGAGTTGACGGCCAATCAGATCGGCGACGTCCGAGATGACCGCACGCATCCTGGACTCGTAGAGGGCGCGCGAGAGTTGGAAGATCTGGCCCGCCTCCGCCGGAAGGCCGGTGAACTTGTCGGCGACCCACCGCGCCGCGCCCGAGACCCCGGCGTACCGCTCGTCCTTGTACCGCTGCATCCGGGCCTGGTGGTCGGCGGTGAAGGCCGCCTTGGCCTGGGCCTCGCCCTGGTCGAAGGCGGCGCCCACCTGACCGTCGAGGTCGGCGAGCAGCTTGTCGACATCGGACTTCGTCCCGTCGTAGACGGCCTTCAGCTCGGCGGAGACCTTCGCCCGCGCCTCCTCGTCGCGGGCCTTGGCGGCGGCCTGGCCGGCCGTCACGTGCGCGCCGGTCGTGGTCCGGGCCGCCGCCATTCCCTGCATCCCCGCCGCCCCCAGCGCCGACGCGGCGGAACGCTCGGCCGCCACCTTCTGCTGCTCGGCAGCGCGGAGGGCGGCAGGGGCGGTGGCGGCGTGGTGGTCGGCGGCCTGCTTGGCGGCGAGGGCGGATTCGAACTGCGGCTCGTTGGAGGCGGCGAGTTGGGCGGGCGTGAGGCCGGACTCGGCCATGGTGGCGTCGGTGCGCTGCGGGGTGGCGGAGAGGTCGGTCTGCGGGGGCGGGGCCGGGGCGACGGCCATCGCAGCGGGGTCGGGGGCCGACGGGGCGACGGCGGCGGGGCGCTCGGGCAGGGCGGTGACCGGCCGGTCGACCACGCGGGACGGGTCCGGAGGCTCGGCCGCCCGCTCGGCGACGTCCCGGGCCGAGGCCTGCCGGCCGGCGGTGACCTGACCGAGCACCTGGCTCCTGATCCCGTCGGCCCGGCCGGAGGAGGCGAAGGATTCGGCCTCGTCGAGGTTCTTCGGCGCCTGGGCGGCCACCGCCCGCTCCACGGCGGCCACGAAGGCGGCCTTGTCGAACGCGCCGGGCTTCGCGGCGTCCATCCGGCCGACCTGCGCCGCCTTGGCCTGCGCCTCCCGGTCGTCGGCCGGGGCGACGGCGGCGTCCTGTGCCGCACGCGCCTCGGCAGCGGGCGGGGGATGTCCGGCGAGGGCCCGGCCCTTGGCGCGGATCTCGCCGGCGGCGGCGCGGAAGCGGGGATCGTCCTGCGGCTGGGTCTTCGCGGGTGCCTCCGGGAGGCCGGAGGCGAGGCGCTGGACGGGCTGCGCCGCCCGCTGCGCGACCAGCCGGGACACCGCTGCATTGCCCGCCCCCGCCTGGAGGCGCCGCAGCGCGTGCGGGTCGAGCCTCCCCCGTGCGGGCGGCGGGCCGTCCCCGTGCTGGGTGGCCGGCGCGCGTGCAGGGGCCACCGCCTGGTCGTCGGAGCGCTCCGGGACGGCCTTCACGTGCGGCAGCCTCTCAACTGTCCTGGGACGCGGCTGCTTCGTCCTCCTCGGGCGCCTCCGTCCGCTGCACGAACAGGCCCTGCACCGAGGGCTCTTCCTCTTCCACGTCCCGCTGGACCGCCGGCACCGCCATCACCCGTTCGGCCGTCGCCGCCGCCTCCCGCTCGAAGCGGTCGCCCGGGTCGCTCACCGCGATGCCGCCCGCCGCCGGGGTGCCGTCGACCGGACCGGAGCGTTGCTGCACGACGTGGGTGAGCTCGTGGGCGAGCGTCGTCCGGCCCTGGTGGGAGCCGGGGTCGTAGGCGTCGCGCTGGAACACGATGTGCGAACCGACGGTGTAGGCATGGGCGTTGACGGCCTTGGCGGAGTCGTGGGCGGCACTGTCGGTGTGCACGCGGACGTCGCCGAAGTCGTGGCCGAGGCGGGCCTCCATATCCGAACGCACGTCCCCGTCAAGGGCGTTGCCGCCGGACGCGACGACGTCGTGCACGGGAGAGACCGGCGCACGCTCCTCCTCCAGCGCCGCGCCGACGGCGGCATTGCCCACCGCACGCTGCAGCCCGAGCAGACCGCCCGCTCCCAGCAGGCCCGCGCGCCCGCCCGCGGCCGCCCGGAGCAGCAGCCCGGCGTGGTCGTGCGGCGCCCGTTCGGTCCGGGGCCCGGCGTCGGCGAGCTGATCGGCCCCGAGTTCGTGATCGCGCATCCCATCACTCCCCAACCACGGTCGTCATCACCAGAGTTGCCCCCGGCCCGCACCGACCGCCAGGAGCACCCGACGTGCCGACCGGACACCCCGCGCTGCCCGAACGGGCACTACGCAGCGAGCCGGGTGAGCGCGTGGTACGGCCCGAACTCGCTCTCCAGGCACAGCCGCCCCAGCTTCCGGTACTCCCGCGCCACCGCCGCGATCAGGTCCGCCATGGCAACCGGGCGGCCGGCCTCGGCGGCCAGGTACGCGGCGGTGACGGCGGCGGAGCGGATGTCACCGCCGGCCAACTCGAAGGCTCTGCCGCAGAATTCGAGGTCGAGGTCGTCGGCGCGCGGCAGCGCGGGCCCGAGGCAGCGTGCCCAGAGCGCCGTCCGCTGGCCGGCCTCGGGCCGGGGGAAGTCGACGACCAGGTCGAGCCGGCGGGTGAAGGCGTCGTCGAGGTTGGCGCGCAGGTTGGTCGCGAGGACGGCCAGGCCGTCGAAGGACTCCATCCGCTGGAGCAGGTAGGCGCTCTCGACGTTGGCGTAGCGGTCGTGGGCGTCCTTGACCTCGGAGCGCTTGCCGAAGATCGCGTCGGCCTCGTCGAAGAGCAGCACGGCGTTGACCCCGGCGGCCTCGGTGAAGATGCGTTCGAGGTTCTTCTCGGTCTCGCCGACGTACTTGTCGACCACCGTCGCGAGGTCGACGGTGTAGAGGTCGAGGCCGAGGTCGCCGGCGATCACCTCGGCCGACATCGTCTTCCCGGTGCCCGAGTCGCCCGCGAACAGCGCCATGACGCCGCGCCCGCGCCCGCCGCCGGGCCGCATCGCCCAGTCGCCGAGCACGCGGTCGCGGTGCCGGGCGCGGGCGGCGAGTTCGTGCAGCCGGGCCAGGACGGGCGGGGGCAGGACGAGGTCGGCCCAGCCGACCGTGGGCCGGATCCGCCGGGCGAGGCGCTCCAGCCCGGCACTGTTCTGCGCGCGGGCGCCGTGCAGGAGGTGGTCCTCGGTGAGCGGGCCCCCGGCGAGGACGGCCTGCTGGTGCGCGGTCCGGACGGCGCGCTCCACCTGGTCGGGGGTGAGGACGAAGGCGGCGGCGGCGTCGTGGTCGACGGGTGCCCCGCCCAGCGCCGCCCGCCACAGTGCGGCCCGGGTGGCGGCGCCGGTGCGGGCCACGTCCACCAGGAGCGGCACGGCCGACGACCACTCGGGCTCCCAGGAGACGCGCCCGGTGAGCAGCACCTGGCACGGCAGCGCGGCCAACGCCCGGAGCAGTGCGGGACGTTCGGCGGCGAGTGCCTCCACGGGACCGGCGACGAGCCCGGCGCCGGTCAGGCCCGCCTCCCGGCCGGCCGCGACGACGGCCCCGGGCGCGGCCGGGTCGCGGGCGAGCTGCCCGAGGTCGAGGGCGAGTGCCCGGCGCCCGGCGATGCGCAGCGCGTCGGCGGCGAGGGTGCGGGCCGAGCCGCCGGGCGGTTCGCGCAGGTAGGCGAGGGCGAGGCCGCCGGCCAGCGCGGCGCCGAGCGGGGCGGCCGGGGTGCCCGGTTGCCCGGGTTCCAGTGGCGTGAGGAGGTCGGCGAGCCGGTGGTCGGGGGTGTCGTCCCCGAGCAGGTGCGCCGCGACGCGGTCGGGCACGCGCAACGACCGGCTGAGGAAGGGGCGTTCGGTCTCCTCGACGAGCAGGACTCCGCGGGCCACCAGGGGCGCGGTCGGGTCCAGCCGTCGGCGGGCGGCGGCCGAGGCGGCCGGGGCGCCGCACAGCGCCAGGGCGAGCCCGGCGGTGGGCCGGCGGCGGGTGACGTCGTCGTTGAGGTAGCCGTAGAGCTGTTCGAAGCGGCTGTCCAGGTCGGGTGCGAGGGCGACGAGGAGGAGTTCGGTGTCGAGCGGATTCAGGTCGAACTCCACGGCCAGCAAACGGAGTCGGAGGGTTCCTCCGGCCCGCTCGGCGGCGTCCGCCCGCTCCTCGACGGCCGCCAGCCGTTCGGCGTCCACCGCGTCGGGGGCGGGGACGGCCGACGGTTCGTCGAGGAGCCGGCGCACCGTCTCGTCGGAGAGGTAGAGGCCGCGGAACGGGTCGTCCGGTTCGGGGTCGGTGGCGCGGCGGGCGGTGACGGCCCGGCGCACCCGCTCCTCGACCAGGGCGAGCCGCTCCAGCAGGTGGGCGAGGCCGGGGTCGGTCATCGCACCCTCCGTCGGCGCGGCGCGGCGTGCACGGTGGCCGATTCCCCGGCGGGGGGCGCGAGTTCGCCGCTGCGCAGCACCAGGCCCTCCTGGACGGGCGGTCCGGCCCGGTAGACCGGGGCCACGGCGAAGGGCGCGCTCACCACGACGTCGAGCGAGGGTTTGAGCTCCCCGCCGAGCGCCGTCCAGACGTCCGCGAAGGCCCGGTCCTCGGGTGGCGGCAGCGCGATGCCGACGGGGACGGGCAGCCCGGTGGCGGCGAGCGCGGGGCCGAGGGCGTCGGCCGGCAGGGCGGTGTGCCGCAGGAAGCAGGCGAGCAGCGCGGACAGCAACCGGTGTTCGTCCTCCGGCCGTTGGGTCCAGGCGCTGATCAGGTACGAGAGCTTGAAGTAGCGGGGCGGCAGGGTCCGCGCGACGACCGTGCCCTGCTCGTCGTAGACGTTCTGCCGCCCGCGGGAGCCGCGCCGCAGGTCCTCCCTGATGTCGTACAGGTAGAGGTTGACGGTGGGGGTGTTGCGCCGGGCCGCCCAGTCGCGGGTGGGCGCGTCGAAGACCAGCTCGACGTCCGTGCCGTCCAGGGCCTCGGTCCGGACGAGGGTGCGCAGCGATTCGTCGACCTCGTGGATCACCGTGTCACCGCCGCTCCTGGTACTGCTGGGGCTGGAGGACGCCGGGCACGACCACGAACCCGGTGCGCACCTCGCCGAGGGCGGGCAGGTCGGGCAGCGTGGCGATCAGCTCGCGCGGGCCGAGGGTGTCCTGGGCGAGTGCGAGGACGGGCGCGGTGAAGGTGCCGTCCGGGGCCGCGGTCACCGGGGCGGCGGCCGCGGTCACGCCCGCGCTCCAGCGCAGGCGGACGGCGGCGCCGGGCGGGAAGCCGGTGCCGTGGGCGAGGGTGACGAGCCCGGGCGGGCCGACCTTCGGGTCGAGCGTGACGGCGGGGTCGACGACGGTCAGGGTGGCCGTGGCGCCGGCGCTCCGGCCCTGGGCGGTCGCGGTGCCGGTCACCGTGGCGCTCCCGGCGGCGGTGCCGGTGACCACGACGGCCACGCTCGCCTCGCCCCCGGGCGCCAGCGTGCCGAGCGCGCAGCCGGCGGGCGGACAGCCCTGCTCGACGTGCAGCCCGGGCGGCACGGCGGGTGTCAGTACGACGCCGCCCGCCGGGACCGCACCGCCGTTGCGGACGGTCAGGGTGACGGTGGCCCGCTGCCCGACGCGGATCAGCGCGGGGTCGGCGGCGGCGGTGACGACGAGCTCGGGCGAGCGCGTGTCGGGCGGTGTGGCGCTCGGCGTGCCGGTCGGCGGCGGAGGAGTGATCGTGGCCGTGACCGTGGGCGTCGCCGTCCCGGGATCGGTGATCACGACGCCCGCCCCCGCCGTCACCGGCTCCCCGTTCGAGCTGGTCACCGTCCCCGTGACCTGCCCGCCGAACGCCGCGTCACCCGTCACCACGACCTCCACCACCGTCTGCGCGCCCGGCCCGAGATCGCCGAGGACGCAGCCGGTGGACGGGCACGCGGGCGTCGCGGACACGACGCGCAGCCCGGCCGGCACCACGGGCGTCAGCGTCACGCCGGAGGCCGTCCCGTCGCCCTGGTTGCGCACGGTGAAGGCGACCGTCACCGGTTCGCCGGGCCGGACGGACCCGGGCGTCGCCGTGGCCGTGACGGCGAGACCGGGGGCGAGGACGGTGACCACGGTCTCCGCCTGGTCGTTCTCGGTCCTCGGGTCGAGCACGTCGCCGCCCGCCTGGGCGGTGGCCCGCTGGGCGCCGGTCGCCACGCCCTTGACGGTGAGCCGGACGGTGGCGCTCGCCCCCTTCGCCAGGCCGCCGAGCGCGCAGTGGTACGGCGTCGAGGCCGGGCAGGTGCCCTGCGAGGAGACGGGGACGCCGACCGCCTGGAGCCCGGCGGGCAGGGCGGGTCCGGCGGTGACGCCCTTGGCCGGGGCGGGGCCGAGGTTGGTGACGGTGAGGGTCAGTTCGGTCGTGCCGCCCAGGGAGACCTGCGGCTGCGCGGCCGTCAGGGCGACGGCGAGGTCGGCGGTGGGCTGCCAGGACGGGCGCCGGTGATCGGCGAGGTAGCGGGCGGGAAGGACCTGCCCGGTCCCGGTCGCCGCGTCGGCCACCGCGATCCGCCCGGACAGCGTTTCGCCGTTGCGGATCCCGGTGTCGAAGGCGAGCTGCCTGCCGTCGGGCGACCAGGCGGGGTCGGCGGGCTGGTAGAAGGCCACCGGCTGCGGCGGCGAGCCGTTGACCGGGCCGAGGGTGCGGCAGGTCGGGGCGGGCGGGATGACGCCGTGGCAGCTCGCGCCGTCGGGGCCGAGCTCCAGCAGGACGCGCAGCGGGCTGGTCGCGCGCGGCGGGCCGTTCGGCGGCGGGCAGAAGCCGGACGTGCACGAGGGCGGCGGGGAGTTCGGGTCGGGCGTGGCGGCCAGCAGCTTCCGGGCGAAGGCGAGCCCGCCGCCGTCGGGCGCGTACGCGGGGCGCTCGTCGAGGACGGGGCAGTCGGGGTCGCCGCACTGGGCGGCCGTGAGGTCCCGCTGGTCTCCCCCGGCGCCGGCCTCGACCGACCAGAGGTGCCGCACGCCGCTGACGGCGGCGAGCGCCGGGGCCTCGCGCAGGTCCGCCAGGTGGATGATCGGCGTGCACGTGCCGGCCCGCGAGAACGCGAGCCGGCTGCCGTCCGGCGACCACGCGGGGTCGGAGTCGGTGGAGGTGCAGTTGTAGCCGCTCCGGGTGCGCGCGGGGACGGTGAGGAGCACCTTCGCCTTGTCGACGCCGCCGGAGACGTCGGCCACGAGGATCCGGTCGGCCGTGCCCTGGACGCAGTCGGTGCAGCTCCGGGTGGTCTGGACGAAGGCGAGCCGCTTGCCGTCGGGCGACCAGGCCGGCTCGATCTGGTCCATGGCCGGGTCGATCCCCTGTCCGGCGAGCGCGGTGGCGCGGGAGGGGTCCGTCGCGTCGCCGACCATGACCCGGGTCGGCGGCCGGCCCGCGGTGGGCGCCGGGCTGCCCTGGGCGTACTCCGTCCGGGTGAAGGCGAGCCGTCGGCCGTCCGGCGACCAGGCGGGGTCGGCGGTGCTCTCCGTGCCGTCCACCGCCTGGGGCCTGAGGTCCAGCCGGTCCAGCGGCGGCGCCGGGTGGACGCCCTCGATCCGCGGCACGTACTCGGTGAGCCGCGTGACGAGGACCGTCGGCGTCCCGCCCGCCGGGGTGTACCACCCGGCCGACTCCACGGTGTTGTTGACGCCGTCCAGCACGGCCGTGCCGGGGCAGGCCGGGCAGGTGCCCGCCGGGTCGACGCGGAAGACGCCGTCGGAGAGGAAGGCCAGCGCGCCGCCGTCCGGCGACCACGCGACGTCGCTGTTCACCCACTGGCTCCGGGACCCCCGGGCGACCGGCCGCACGGCCCCGCCCCGCGCCGGGACCAGCGCCAGCTCCTGGTAGCCGCCCTGGACGGTGACGAAGGCGATCCGGTCGTGCCCGGCCCCGGCCGACGGCTCCCAGGCGGGCCGGTGCGCCGGGTCCGGGCCGGTGTCGACGGGCACCGCCGTACCGCCGGGCGCGACCGGGACCCGGAAGAGCTTCCCGCCGCGCTCGAACGCGAGCGCGCCGCCGTCCGGCGACCAGCTCGCCCAGCCGCCGCCGACCACCACGCGGCGCAGCTCGCCGCCGTCGGTCCTGGCCACCCAGATCGAGGCCGTGCGGTCGGCGCCGTCGGCCCCCGGAGTGTCCGGATCGGCGAGGGAGGTCTGCCGGCACCAGTCGCGGCTCGGGTCCGACGCGCCCGGCTGCCAGGAGGTGAAGGCCACCCAGGCGCCGTCCGGGGAGAGCACCGGGTGCTTGAGCCGCCAACCCGGCCGCTCCAGCAGCACCTTGACCGGCCCGGCGCCCTGGCGCCACAGCAGGCTCTCACCGGTGCCGCTGCGGTCGCTCACCCACACCACCGTGTCGCCGCGGGCGGACGGCTGGCAGTCGTCGCCCGCCTGGGCGGCGCCGAGCAGCGCGGTCAGCCGGCCGCCGTCGGCCAGGGCCAGGGCGCGGTGCTCCTGGTCCTCGGAGGTGTAGGCGATCCGCCCGGGCGCCGGTTCGGCCGCGGCGGGCGCCATCGGCTCCGGGCGCCCCGGGCGGACCGCCGCCGAGACGGCCACCAGCAGGGCCGCCACCAGCGCCGTCGAGAGCAGCGCCAGGAACGACCGCCGCAGCGGGCCCTGGGTCGTAACGCGTCGTCGCACCGTGTCCCCCCGGACGGTTCCCCCGCGCACGCCGGGGGCGGGCCGACGGCATCCGGATGCTCCTCCTCACCGCAACCCTGGCCGCCGCCACCCCGACCGGCAGCAGCGGCCGGGGCAGCGGTCCGGGTAGCGGTGCCTGCCCGATCGGGCCACGGGCGCCGTCGGATCAGCCCTCGCGCAGCGCGCACGCGACGCGGTCCGGCCCTCGGGCACGCGGCTCGGATCAGCCCTCGCGCAGCGCGCACGCGACACGGTCCGGCCCTCGGGCACGCGGCTCGGATCAGCCCTCGCGCAGCGCGCACGCGACGCTGTCCGGCCCTCGCGCACGCGGCTCAGATCAGCCCCTCGCGCAGCGCGTACGCCACGGCGTGCGAGCGGTTGCGCAGCTGGAGCCGGGTGGTCACCTCGTGCAGGACGTTCTTCACCGTCCGCTCCGAGAAGGAGAGTTCCTCGGCGATCTCCGCCGTGTCCCGGCCGGCCGCGACCAGCCGCAGCACCTCCACCTCGCGCGGCGCCAGCCCGGTGAAGGCCAGGCCGCGCGGGTCGAGCACCTGGCGCTGCAGGCGGCCCACCTGCTCCAGCAGACGGCCGAGGAGGTCCGCCGGGACGCTGCCCTCGCCGCGCGCCGCCGCGGTGATCACCTGCACCAGCCGTTCGGCCGTCGCCTCCCGCCGCCGGACCACCCCGACCACGCCGCACTCCACGGCCGCGACCAGCCCGGCGTCGTCCAGTTCGGTGCCGACCAGGACGATCCGCCCGGCCGCCGTGCGGCGCAGCTGGCGGAGCGTGCGCAGCGCCTCCTCCCCCACCTTGTCCACCGCGACGACCACGACGGTCCGCCCGTCCTCCCCGCCCGGCTCGTCGGGCCCGTCCGGCCCGGCGCCGTCCAGCAGGCGGACCTCCGGGCAGGTGCGCAGCTGGCCCGCCAGCCCGGCCCGTGAGACCGGGTCCTCGGCGGTGATCCGGACCGGGATCCGGTCGCCGCCGGTGTTGCCGTGATAGCGCATCGCGTCCTCCGCCCTCGCGCGCCCGGCCGTACCCGCGGGCGCCCCCGGCCCGGCGGTCGGCGGACCGCCGGGCGCTTCCCGTCCCGACGAGTCAACACCCGGCAAATCATCAGGCACTCCACAACGACTTAACGGGCAGCGGAACTGCCCCGAAGGCTGGCCGCCGGGCACCTGCCCGCCGCCGGACGGCTTCCTACGCTCGGCGCATGACGACCACATCGGCCCACCTCGACCCGTCCGCCGTCCAGGTGCTGCCCGGCGAGGAGGCGCAGGCCTCGCTGGAGGTGCGCAACGGCGGCGAGCTCGTCGAGGCGTACCGCTTCGAGGTGCTCGGCCCGGCCGGGGCCTGGACGGCCGTGGAGCCGGAGTCGCTCTCGCTCTACCCCGGGACGGCCGGGCGGGTCGTGCTGCGCTTCCGCCCGCCGCGGGAGAGCACGACGCCGGCCGGGCCGGTCCCGTTCGGCGTGCGGGTGGTGCCGCAGGAGCGGCCGGAGCAGGCAACGGTGCCCGAGGGCGTGGTCGAGGTGCTGCCGTTCGCCGGGCTGACGGCGGAGTTGACGCCCCGCATGTCGCAGGGGCGCGGACGCGGCCGGCACCAGGTGGCGGTGGACAACCGGGGCAACCTGCCGGTCTCGGTGACGCTGGCCGGCAGCGACCGGGGCGGGCTGCTGCGCTTCGCGCTCCCGGCCGCCGCGACGACGGTCGAGCCGGGGCGGGCGGTGTTCGTCCGGGCCGACGTGCGGCCCGCGCGGCGGCTGTGGCGCGGCACCGCCGTGCCGCACGCGTTCCAGATCGTGGTGACCCCGGGCGAGGGCGAGCCGATCGCGCTGGACGGCACCCACCTCCAGCGACCGGTGCTGCCCAAGGGCCTGTTGAAGGCGGCGATCGCGGTGGTGGCACTCGCCGGGGCACTCGCCGCGGCCTGGTTCGGGCTGCTCCGGCCGGCCGTGCGCTCGACCGCGAAGAACGCCGTGGCCGGCCCGGTCACGGCCGCCCAGTCGCAGGCGGCGGACGCCAAGCAGAAGGCCGCCGACGCCCAGGGCGCCGCCGCGGCCGCCCAGCAGGCCGCGCAGCAGGCGGCCTCGGGGGCGGGGACGGCCTCCCCGCGGCCGGCCGTGACGCCCGGCACCGGCCTGGTGCCGGCGCCGGGGGCGGCGCTCTTCTCCCAGCGGCTCAAGGCCACCGCCCCGGCCGGCGCCACCCGGACCGAGACCTACCAGGTGCCGGACGGCAAGACGCTGCGGCTGACCGACCTCGTCCTGGAGAACCCGCAGGGCGACGCCGGCACCATCACCATCGCCGTCGGCGACGCGCCCCTGCTCGCGCCCGCCCTGGAGAACTTCCGCGAACAGGACTTCCACTGGGGCTCGCCGATCCTCGTCGGCGAGAAGCAGAAGCTCACCGTCACCGTCACCTGCCGCCAGGTGGGCCTGCCGGCGAGCGGCCCGGCGCCCGCGACCTGCTCGGCGGCGGCGCTGCTGAGCGGCTCGCTGGAATAGCCGCAGCGGGAACGGGCCCTCGCAGCCGTCGCGGAAGTCCGGGCGGCTCCGCGTTGTTGGCACCGGGGAGAACCCTCTCTCACGAAGGGGTGCCAGGTGACCGACATCTCCGGGCCGGGCCGCGCCACCGACGAGGGTGCGGCGGCCCTCGACGCCTACTCGCGGATCGTGACCTCCGTCGCCGAGGCCGTGACCCCACGGGTCGCCGCCCTCCAGGTGCCCCGGCGCGGCCGGGGCGGCTGGTTCTCCACCGCGCTCGGCTCCGCCGTGGTCTTCACCGAGGACGGCTTCCTCCTGACCAACGCCCACGTCGTCGGCCACGCCGACGCCGGCACGCTCGCCTTCGGCGACGGCACCAGCGCGCCGTTCCACACCATCGGCACCGACCCGCTCTCCGACCTCGCCGTCCTGCGCGCCGACGGCGCCACCCCGCCGCCGGTGCGGCTCGGCGAGGCCACGGCACTGCGCGTCGGCCAGTTGGTCGTCGCCGTCGGCAATCCGCTCGGGCTGGCGGGCACCGTCACGGCGGGCGTCGTCAGCGCCCTCGGCCGCTCGCTGCCCGCGCGGGCGGGCAGCGCCGTGCGGGTCATCGACGACGTCATCCAGACCGACGCCGCCCTCAACCCCGGCAACTCCGGCGGCGCGCTCACCACGGCGGACGGCGAGGTGGTCGGCATCACCACGGCAGTCGCCGGCAACGGCCTCGGTCTCGCCGTCCCCATCAACGCGACCAGCCGGCAGATCATCGCCGCCCTCCTCGCCGAGGGCCGCATCCGCCGCGCCTACCTCGGCCTCGCGGGCGTCCCCGCACCCCTGCCGCCCGCGCTGCGCCGGCGCACCGGGCAACAGGCGGGCCTGCGGATCGTCGAGGTCGTCCCGCACGCCCCCGCCGCCCGGGCGGGCCTCCGCCAGGGCGACCTCCTCCTCACCGCGGCCGGCGAGCCGATGAGCACCGCCCAGTCCCTCCAGCGCCTCATGCTCGCCGACGCCATCGGCCACCCCCTGCCCCTCACCGTCCTGCGCGGCGACGCCCTCGTGGACGTCATCGCCACGCCCACCGAGCTCCACGCGGACGACTGACATCCATCAGCGCATCCGGCCGACCGCCCGGACGGACCGGCGTGGGTCTTTGACGGTCCGTCACCACCGGTGCTGGGGTGACCCCATGGAGCCCATCGAACGCATCCGGCAGGCGATCACCCACGAGCGCGAGGAGTGGCGGGCCTGGCTCGCCGGGCTGCGGGCCGGCCGGGCGCCGGCCCCGCAGGGCCGGATCCGGCACGTCTTCGTCCTCGTCCTGGAGAACCGCTCCTTCGACCACATGCTGGGGGTGTCGACGGGCACGGTGACCGACGGCGTCCTCCATCACGGCGTCGGCACGGACGCGGTGACGGGCGCGCCGGCCACCGTCGACGGCCCCGACACCGGCGCGAGCAACCACCACGCGGGCACCGCGTACCCCGTGCGGATCGGCGCGCCCTTCGCGCTGCCCGTCGACCCGCCGCACGAGTTCTGCGACGTCCGGCTCCAGCTCGCCTCGACCCCCATCACCGGCAGCCCGCACGACGACCGGTGCGCCTACGACGGCACCTACCCGCCGATCACCCTGGGCGGCTTCGTCGACAACTACGCCAACGAGGCGACGGTGAAGAAGGACGCGGAGGGCCTCGCCGACCCCGGCGCCGTCATGGCCTGCTTCACCGCCGAGCAGCTCCCCGTCCTCAGCACCCTGGCCCGCGAGTTCGCCGTCTGCGACCGCTGGTTCTCCGCCCTGCCCGGGCCGACCTGGCCCAACCGCTTCTTCCTGCACGCGGCGAGCTCGGCCGGCCTCGACCACAGCCCCGACCCGGTCGACACCGTCCGGTCGCGCCTGAGCGGCTACACCTTCGAGCACGGGACGCTCTACGAGGCCCTGGACGACAAGGGCCTGCCGTGGCGCGTCTACGCCGGCGACGCCCTGCCCCAGGTCAGCGCGCTGGCCGGGATGGACCTGGCGACGACCGTCGAGCACTACCACCACCTCGACGACCTGGCCGAGCACCTCCAGGACCCCGCGTACCCGGCCGCCTACACCTTCATCGAGCCGGACTACGGGCACGTCCTCACCCACGGCGGCGACTTCCGCTGCGGCAACAGCCAGCACCCGCTCGACGACGTGACCGACGGCGAGGCCCTGATCAAGAACGTCTACGAGGCGCTCCGGCGCTCGCCGCTCTGGGAGTCCAGCGTGCTCGTCATCACCTACGACGAGCACGGCGGCTTCTACGACCACGTGCCGCCGCCCGCCGCCGTCCCGCCGGGCGACCGGACCGACCCGGAGCACAGCGCCCACGGCTTCCGCTTCGACCGGCTCGGCGTCCGGGTGCCCGCCGTCGTCGTCTCGCCGTGGGTCCCGGCCGCCGCGCCGGGCGACCGGGCCGGACGGAACTGCAACCTGATCGACCACACGCAGTACGACCACGGCTCGCTCCTCGCCACCGTGGAACGGCTGTTCGGACTGGCCCCGCTCACCGACCGCGACGCGCGCGCCAACGACTTCCTCCACCTGCTCTCCGCCGACGCCCCGCGCGACACGCCCGGCACCCTGCCCGACCCGGCCGAGTCGGGCGTGACCTGGAAGGCGGAGGCCGCCGCCCCCGCCGATCCCGGCCGGCCCGTCACGGCGACGCTGCGCGGGTTCGTCGAGACGGCCGCGATCCAGGAGGCGCGCCTGCACCCGGAGGAGCACGACCGGATCCGGCGGCGGGCCGGCGGGATCGGGACGGTGGCCGACGCCGAGCGGTACCTCGCGGACATCACCGCGCAGTTGGGCCGGGCCGGGCTGCGCATCGCCCGCCCGCCGCGGAGCTGAGGGCCCTATCCGGGCTCAGGCGTACTCGCGCAGGCGCGGGCGGACACCCGCGACGACGAGGGCCAGTGCCACCGCGAGCACGGCGGCGCCGAGGGCCGCCGTCACCGCGTCCAGGTCGTCGTCCGTCGCCGCGACGGCCCGGTCCATGGCCTTCTGGTTGATCGCCTGCACGTCGTCGACGGCGGCCGCCAGGCGGGCGAAGTCGGCGTTGGACTCACCGGCGGCGGTGCCCGTGTCGAAGGCGATCGCCTCCTTGAGGCGCCCGGCCGCGTTGAGGTCGCGGATCTTGTGGTCGTCGCGCTGGTAGTCCTGGAAGGCCGCCAGCACCCGCTCGGCGGCGTCCTGTTCGCCGACGAAGGTGATGTTGTGCAGTTCGTCGCCGAGGAAGCCGCCGAAGCCGATCGTCGTGTGGTCGGCCCGGTGGTGGTCCGCGAGCGGGGCGAGGGCGGCGGGGTAGCCGGCCAGGGTGGTGCCGCCGACGCGGGCGAAGGACTGCGTCTTGTCGAAGTAGCTCTGCTCGTAGGCGGCCGCCCGGCTCGGGTCGCTGAGGAAGCGGCTCTCGTCGGCGTTGAGGTCGTAGGCGGTCGCCCGGGCGCGGCTGAGCGCGATGACCGAGTCGAAGGCGTCGTGCTTGGCGACGACGAGGTGGTCGGCGGCCCGGTTCACCAGGACGACGCCGCCCACGAGCCCGCCGAGGGCGAGCAGGGTCGCGGCGGCGACCGGAGCGTTGAGGACGCGCCGGTACCGGACGGCGAGCAGCCGCTGGAGCCCGGCGAGGGCCGCGAGGGCGAGCACCCCGGCGGCGACGATCCACCAGCGGCCGCTGCCGAGGTCGCCGCGTTCGGCGGCGAACCGGCGTTCCACGGTGCCCGCGTTGGCGGCGGTGACGCTGTCGGCGGCGGGCAGGAGGCGCTGGCGCAGCAGGTCGGTCGCGGAGCGGTACGCGGCGAGGGCGTCCGCGGGCGGGCGTCCCGCAGCGGCGTGGGCCTGGTCGTCGAGGAGCTGGGCCTGGGCCACGAGGGCCTGGTAGCGGCCGAGTTCGTCGATGACGGTCTGGACGGCGGCGCGCCCGGCGGGGTCGTCGGCGGTGGCCTCGGCGACCTGCTGGAGGTCGGTGGCGGCCTGGTTCCGACCCTGGTCGTAGGTGTCGAGGCTCTCGCGGCGGGCCTTGGCGAAGTCCGGGTCGGCGCCGTAGAGGAGGAGGTTGGCGGCCTGCGCGTCCATGTCGTTGAGCGCGAAGTAGAGGTCGGCGGAGCGGACGACCTGCGGGGCGGCCTTGTGCCCGATGGCGTCGGTGCCGTCGTGGGCACCGCCGAGGACGGTGGCGGTGACGACGCCGGAGAGGGCGAGGGCGGCGAGGCAGGTGCCGGTGAGGACGCGGACCAGCCGGGGCGTGGTCCAGGTCCGGCGTGCCGCCGGTCTCCGGGGCTTCCACGGGCGGGGGGCGCGCGGCCCGGCGGGCGGTCCGGCCGTGGCGGGGCTCGCCTCCCCGGGCGATTCCGCTGTCCGAACGACGACCGTACCGCTCGACGTACCTGTAGGCATCGCCGCGCGCCCCCTTCACCTGTTTTCCACCGGCTGCCGAAAGTCCCGGAGGAACCGGCCGGGACCCGGGGTCGGCGCGGTTCGCCGACGGGCCCTTGCAAGCCCGGCGCCGAACCGTTTCTGCGCAGCTCACGCTAGGTTCGCCGGGCGCCCGGCCGACCGTTCCTGACGACTCCCTGACGCGCCGCCCGCCGATCTTTACGCCGCCTTGGCGGCCGCGTCGGACGCCCGGGGCCGGGGCCCAGGCCGGACGCCGGGTCAGAGGCCCGGCCGCCGCCCGAGGCGCACGCTCGCGACCCGGACCGTCCGGCGCGGCACGGCGCTCGGCAGCGCCACCAGCAGCGCCGCGGCCGTGAACAGCGCGAAGTGGCCGCCCTCCGGCCACGGGCCGGACCAGCCCAGCTCGGCGTGCCGGTGCTCGGCGAACGCGTTGCAGCACAGCCAGGCCGACAGCCCGATCACCGGCGCCGCCGACGGCCGGGAGAACGCGCCCGTCAGCCCGCTGAGCGCCGCGTACGCGGCCAGGGCGAACCAGCCCGAGTGCAGTTCCCCGAGCGTGCCGAGGCCGAGGGCGAGGACGCCCCCGGCGACGAGCGCGACGGTGCCGGACACCGCCACCGCGAGCCGGTCCACGACCGGGCGGTAGCGCTGCCCGCCGGGGCGCGCCGAGTACATCCGCACGGGCGACTACCCCTTCGTGCCGACGAGTTCGGGCACGTGGCCGATCGGCAGGTGCCACCGGGTGCGCCGGTGCAGGGCCTCCAGCTCGCGCTGGAGCGGCGGGGCCGGGACGGTCAGCACCGGGCAGGCGGCCTCGCGCAGGCAGTGGGACGCGACGGAGCGCCGGAAGCCGCGGCGCAGCAGGCCGCCGCCGTGCCCGAGGACGAGGAGGTCGTCGGGGCGGTCGGCGATGTGGACGAGCGCCGGCCCGGTCTCGCCGCGGACGACCACCGGGTGCACCGGCACCCCCGGGTCGGCGCCGGCGAAGGCCGCGTCGAGCGCGTCGCGCAGCCGTTGGTCGGCGGCGTCGCGGGCGGCGGTGAGCAGCGGCGGGCAGGGCGAGCGGCGGTAGCCGAGCTCGCCGCCCGGGGGCTCCCAGGCGAGGACCGGCACCAGCGCGGCGCCGGTGCGCCGGGCTTCGGCGGCGGCGCGGTGCAGCGCCGCGAGGCTGCCCAGTGAGCCGCTGACCCCGACCACCACCCGGGTGGTGCCGCAGTCGTCGTACCGCCGGTTGCCGTGCATGGTGTCGTCCTCGGGTCGTCGTTCGCGGGCCGCCGTTCACCGCGGTGCCGCGTTCGCCTCCAGCCAATCGCCGGAAGAACCACGGGTGGCGTTTCTTGGCGCTTCCTTGACGCCCGGGGCGGCCTTCCGAGCGCGTTCCATACGCCGGGCCCGGGGCCGTGGCCGGGTTCGCCCCAGGACGGCGCCCGTGACCTGCGGCTTTGTGGCATGCAACAAGGCGCGTCCGGAATCCGGAGGCGGCGGTTCGTCCGGATCGCCCCTATTGCGGCGGCGACGGGTGGCGAAGGATTGGCAGGCCGTCCGGAGTGACCGATTCCGGGCGGATTCCTGCACCAGAAGGCTTCCCTCATGCCGCAGAGCACCCACATCGAGCAGTACGGGGTGGACACCATCCCGGACGCCGACCGCACCAGCACTCCCCGGGACGTGGTCAGCATCCTCGTCGGTTCGAACCTCGCGTTCGGCGTCGTCGTGTTCGGGTGGCTGCCGGTCTCGTTCGGGCTCTCGTTCTGGGCGAGCCTGAGCGCGCTGGTGCTCGGCACCGTCGCGGGGATCGTGCTGACGGCGCCGCTCGCGCTGGTGTCGCTGCGCACCGCGACGAACCTGTCGACCAGCTCGGGCGCGTTCTTCGGCGTGCGCGGGCGGCTGATCGGTTCGGTGGTCGGCCTGCTGCTGTCGCTCGGGTACACGGCGCTCGCGCTGTGGGTGGGCGGCGACGTGGTGGTCGGGGCGCTCAACCGGATGCTGGGGCTGCCCGCCGACGGCGTCGCGTACGTGGCGACGTACAGCGTGCTGGCGGTGCTGAGCGCGACCGCGGCCGTGTTCGGCTACCGGCTGCTGCTGAAGCTGGAGCGGGTGCTGATGTGGGCGATGGGCGCCCTGCTGCTGGCCGGGCTGTTCGCGTTCGCCCCGCACTTCGACGGCTCGGCGCACGGCGCCTACCTGCTGGGCGGATTCTGGCCGACCTGGCTGCTGGCGGTGGTCGCGGCCGGGCTGAGCGGGCCGATCGCGTTCATCACCCTGCTGGGCGACTACACCCGGTACGTCTCCCCGGCCCGGCACGCGCCGCGCAAGGTGCTGTGGTCGACGTGCCTGGGCCTGTTCCTGGGCCTGCTGATCCCCCAGGTGTTCGGCACCTTCACCGCCGTCGCGACCGGCGCGGGCAACGACTACGTGCACGGGCTGATCGCCGGCGCCCCGGCCTGGTTCCTGCTGCCGCTGCTGATCAACGGGCTGCTGGGCAGCGCGGGCAACACCGGCCTGATGCTGTACAGCATGGGCCTGGACCTGGACGCGATCCTGCCGCGCGCCACCCGGCTGCAGGCCACCTACGTCGTGGCGGCGCTCTCGACCGTGCTGGTCTTCCTGGGGCACTTCGTGTGGAACGCGCAGGACGCCGTCACCTCCTTCGTGCTGGTGCTGACCGCGATCGGCGCGCCCTGGGCCGTGATCACGCTGATCGGGCACCGGCGCTTCCGCGGCGACTACGACCAGCACTCGCTCCAGGTGCTCAACCAGCGCACCCGCGGCGGCATCTACTGGTACCGGGGCGGCTGGAACGTCCCGGCGACGGTGGCCTGGGCGGCGGGCAGCGCGCTCGGCCTGTGCGCGGTGGACACCCCGGCCTACCAGGGGCCGCTGCTGCCGCTGACCGGCGGGATCGACCTGAGCTTCGTGCTGTCGGGCGCGCTCGCGGCCGCGCTCTACGTGCTGCTCTCGCGCGGGGCGCGCGGCAAGGCGCCGGCGCTGCCGAAGCGGGAGGCGGTCCTGGAGACGACCTCCGAAGCGGTGCACTGAGACCGCATGGTGCTATCGTCAGTAGCACCATGTTGCTGAAGCTGGACATCGGCGACGCCCGTCCCCTGCACGAGCAGGTGGCGGGCGCGATCCGTCGGGCCGTCGCCGAGGGCGAGTGCGCCCCCGGTGACAAGCTGCCGCCCGCCCGGGACCTCGCGCGGGCCCTCGGTGTCAACACCAACACCGTCCTGCGCGGGCTGCGCGCCCTGCGCGACGAGGGCGTGCTGGAGTTCCGCCGCGGCCGCGGCATCACGATCGCCGCCGACGCCGGATCGCGCGCCGAACTGGTCGACCGTGTACGCGAGTTGATCGCGGACGCGGCCCAGGCCGGCTACAGCAGGAACGATCTCGTGGATCTGATCAGGGGGATGCCGTGAACGACTCGGAGCCTGTAGTACCCACCGCGACGGAGCGAGGGCCACGCCGGGGAGGGCCCTGGGCGGCCGCGGCCTTCGCGGCCGGCGTGCTCGGGCTGCTCGTCGCACTCCCGCTGGCGGCGGCCGACCGGCTGCCGGACCCGGTGGCCACCCACTGGAGCGGCAGTCGGCCGGACGGCTCGATGTCGCTCACCGCCGCCGCGCTGTTCCCCGCCGTGATCTGGCTGGGCCTGGTCGCCCTCGCCGCCGTCGTCCGCCGCTTCCGGGGCCGCCAGGCGCCGGGCGCGCCCGGGGCGATCCTGGCCGCCGGCGGGGTGCTGCTGAGCGGCGCCCAGGCGTCGATCGTGCACGCCAACCTCGACCGCGCACGCTGGCAGGACGCCGCCTCGATGGACGCCTGGGTGATCCTCATCGTCCTGACGACGGGCGCCGCCGGCCTCGTCACCTGGCTCGCGACCCGCACGCCCGCCACCGGCACCGCCCCCACCGGCCCGCGCGGCCCGGTCATGACGCTCCCGGCCGGGGAGCGGGTGGTCTGGCTGTCCCGCACCTCCAACGTCTGGATGCAGCTCGCCGCCGCCGTCCTCGGCCTCGGCGCGGCCGGCACCGCCCTGGCCGGCGCCACCGGGCTGACCCCCGGGCACTGGCCGCTCACCACCACGCTCGCGATCCTCGCGCTGACCGTCCTCGCCTGCTCCTCCGTGCAGGCCCGGGTCACCACGAAGGGCCTGGACGTCGGCTTCGGCCCGTTCGGCTGGCCCCGGCGGCACTGGTCCCCCGCGGACATCGGCGCGGCCCGCGCCGAGCGGCGCACCGCCGCCCAGGCCGGCGGCTGGGGCTACCGGGTCAACGGCCTCGGCACCACCCTGATGCTCCGCGGCGGCGACTGCCTCGTCGTCGAGAGCCGCCAGGGCCACCGGTTCGCCGTCAGCGTCGACGACGCCGAACGCGGCGCCGCGCTTCTCAACTCCCTCGCCGAACGGGCGAAGGCCACGACGGCCTGAGCTCCCCCGCCACCTTCCGCAGCCCGGGACGGGTGCCGTCCCGGGCTGCGGCGTTCCGTCCCGGCTGCGGCGTTCCGTCCAGGATCCGGGCGCGGAGGCCGTGTCGTGGTTCCCCGAAGTCCTGCACAGCCCTTCGAAGTCCTTCGAAACGATGGCTGGAGCCCCGCCCCGCGCCTCATAATTCCCCTATGCCGAGCGAGTTGAGATACGAGCCGCCGCTGCGCCTGCCCGCCGTCGTCACCGACCGCTGGGGCCGTGCCGACACCGTCCTGGTCAACGACGGGCAGACCTTCTCCCTGCTCCTGCGGGGCAACCGGTACGAGGGCGACAGCCTCGACTCCCTCGAACTCGTCGGCCGGCTCGACGAGGACGCCCTGCCGCCCGACCTGACCCGGCTCGACGAACTCTGCTCCTGCACGATCGAGTGGCGCACCCCGCTCCAGGTCACCGGTCCCGGCCCGGACCCGCGACCCGGCCTCCTGCACGCCCGGCTCGTCCTCGGCGACGCCAACCCCGACGGCAGTCTCGACGCCCTGCACGTGACCCTCGAACTCGACCTGCCCGACGACGCCGGCACCGTCGCCTCCGGCGGGCCCTGGGAGGACATGGAGGACGCGCTCCTCGACCTCCAGCGCCGGCTCCCGCCCGGCACCGCCCTCGCGGCCTGCATCGCGTGCGCGTTCTCCGACTACTCCCCGGCCGGTTCCGGCTTCATCGGCTCGATGGCCTGCTTCCGCGGCGCCAAGGACGCCTACCGCGGCGTCACCGGCAAGGCCGACATCTTCCGCCTCTGGGACCGCCGCACCGGCTTCGCCCAGGAGACCTTCCACTGCGCCGAGTTCGAGCCCCGCCGACCGGGCACCGGCTACCGGGGGTAGGGCCGGGGCCGCACGCGGCGGAAACCACTCGTTCCGGTGGTGTGGGGTCGTGCGGCGGCGCGGGTACAACAGAGGCAGCGCCGAGCCTCAAGGAGGCGTCCATGATCCCCCACTGGCGTGCCGTCAGAACTCCCTCACCCGATCCGTCCGACCCGACCGACCCGTCCGGCTCCCAGGACGAACGGACCGTCACCTTCCTGCGCCTCGGCGTCGGGCTGATCGGCATCCTCCTGCCGATCGCCCTGCCGCTGGGCAACTGGCTGTTCGCCGAGCTCAGGGGCCTGAGCACGAACGGCTACTGGCCCGCGTCGATGAGCGGCGCCTACTACTCCAGCACGCGGAACGTCTTCGTCGGGAGCCTGTGCGCCCTCGGGGTGTTCCTCGTCTGCTACCGCTTCGACCGCCGGGACGACCGCTGGAGCACGGCGGCCGGGGCGTGCGCGCTCGGTGTCGCGCTCTGCCCGACCTCGCCACCGAACCCGACGGCGTTCCAGGCCACGATCGGGGCCGTCCACCTCGTCCTCGCCGCGCTGCTGTACATCGTCCTGGCGCTGTTCTCCGTCTACTCCTTCCGCGACCCGCGGTACGAGCGCAAGCCGTGGGTCGCCCGCGGCTACCTGGCGGCCGGCGTGCTGATCCCCGCGCTGCTCCTGCTGGCCGCCGTCGCCGCGCTCACCCACCTCGGCACGGACTGGCCGATCCGCCCGGTCTACCTGTGCGAATGGCTCGCCACCTGGGCCTTCGGCGCGGCCTGGACGGGCGCCGCGGTCGAACTCGCCGCCGCGGCGGGCCCGTCCGGCTCGCGCGCCACCGTCGCACCGACCGCGGACCCGGCGCCCCAGTAACCGACGCACCGGTTCGCGTGACCGCCGCGCGGGGCCGGCCCCGCGCGGCGGCCCGCTGGACGCGACACGGACGGACGCACCACGAAGAACGCGCTCGTACCCGGCCGCGACCGGGACATCGCGATGGACGCGGGTGTGGCGGTCGAGCGCCGAGCGCGCGGCCTCACGACCCCGTCGCGGAGACCAGGCCCGCCTCGTAGGCGAGGATCACCAGCTGCACGCGGTCGCGGGCGTCGAGCTTGGCGAGCAGCCGGGTCATGTACGTCTTGACGGTGGCGATGCTGAGCACGAGCTCGGTCGCGATCTCGCCGTTGGACAGGCCCCGCCCGACGAGGGTGAGGATCTCGCGCTCGCGCCCGGTGATCGCGGCGAGGCGCGGGTGCTCCGACGCCGACGCGGAGGCCGGTGCCGGGGCCTGCCCCGCGAAGGTGGAGATCAGGCGGCGGGTGACGCTCGGCGCGATGAGCGCCTCCCCCGCCGCGACCACCCGCACGGCGGCGAGGATGTCGTCCAGCGCCATGTCCTTGACCAGGAACCCGGACGCCCCGGCCCGCAGCGCCGCGTACACGTGGTCGTCGTCGTCGAACGTGGTGAGTACGACGACCCGGGTCGGCCCGCCGGCGGCGGTGACCAGGCGGGTGGCCTCGATGCCGTCCGTGCCGGGCATCCGGATGTCCATCACGACGACGTCCGGCCGCAGTTCGGCGGCCAGCCGGACGGCGTCGGCGCCGGTGCCGGCCTCGCCGACCACCTCGACGTCGTCCGTCTCCGCGATCACCATCTCCAGCGCGGCGCGCACCAGCGGCTGGTCGTCGGCCAGCACGACGCGGACCACCCGCTGTTCCACCGGCCCGCTCGCGGTCCCGCTCACCGACCCGCTCACCGGCCCGCCTCCGCCCGCAGGGGCAGCCGGGCCGCGACCCGGAACCCGCCCCCGGGGCGCGGCCCGGCGCTGAACTCGCCGTCCAGCAGCGCGACCCGCTCGCGCAGCCCGGCCAGGCCGAAGCCGCTGCCCGGGGCGGTGCCGTGGCCCCGGCCCCGGTCGGTGATCTCGACGGACACCTCGCCCTCCTTCGTGCGGTCGACGGACACCCGGCAGGCGCTCGCGCCCGCGTGGCGCACCACGTTGGTGACGGACTCCTGGATGACACGGAACACCGCGAGGTCCAACTCGTCCGGGAGCCCGGCCTGTTCACCGAGCCGCCGGACCTCCACCGCGACACCCGCGGCGGTGGTCGCGGCGGCCAGCCGGTCGAGGTCGGCCAGGCCCTGCGGCACAGTGGCCGAGGCCTCCCCCTCGGCCTGGCGCAGCGCGACGAGCATCCGGCGCAGCCCGGCGAGCGTCTCCCGTCCGGCGGTCTCGATCGCGCCGAGCGCCTCCTTGGCCCGCTCCGGCCGGGTGTCGATGACCCGGCGGGCGGCGCCGGCCTGGAGGGCGATGATGCCGATGCTGTGGGCGACGGTGTCGTGCATCTCGCGGGCGATCCGCAGGCGTTCGTCGGTGACGGCCGCCGCGGCCGCCCGGGTGCTCAGCGCCTCGGCGTGCTCGCGGTTCTGCCGCACCGAGCGCCCGGCCAGCCAGGCGACGAGGGCGAGCAGCGCGGCTCCGTCGGCGGATCCGATGTGGGTGCCGGTGAAGATGCCGACGGTGTTGCCGTGCACGAGCCCCATGTGCAGCACGAGGAACGTCATGACCAGGGCGAACGCGCTCCGGGAGGAGCGGCGCGGCGCGGTGGCGGTGATCAGGCAGAGGGCGGCGTCGACGGCGAGCAGCGAGGCCGGGGGCACCTGGGTGTTGGCGGCCCAGCCGTCCGTCTCCGTCCAGGTGGCGATCAGCAGCAGTGCCACGGAGAGCACCGGCAGACGGCGCACGAGGGCGGCGCCGGCGAAGGCGACGGCGGTGTCGAGCAGGGTGAACGCCAGGCCGCCGTGCGCGGCGGCGCCGCTGTGCTGCCGGGCGGTGCCGCCGAGCACGACGGCGGGGTAGGCGGCGGCCGCGCACCAGGCGAGTCCCACCCAGGCCTCGGGCGGGACGCGCCGGAACAGCGGCGGGGTCGGCGTCGTGATCATGGTGGTGATCGTATCGACGGATCGTCGGCGGGTCATCAAACCGTGGTTGTACGACCGGGGATGACGGCCGGGGCCGCACGGTGTCAGCGCCGGTCCGATGCGGCGGTCCGGTCCGCTCCGGCACCGTATTGCCCATGATCGAAGTCACCGAGCTGACCAAGCGCTACGGCCGCCGGACCGCCGTGGACGGCCTCACCTTCACCGTCCGCCCCGGCCACGTCACCGGCTTCCTCGGCCCCAACGGCGCCGGGAAGTCCACCACCCTGCGGATGGTCCTCGGCCTGAACGAGCCGACCTCCGGCACCGCGACCGTCGACGGACGCTCCTTCCGCGACCTCAAGCGCGGCCTGCGCCACGTCGGCGCACTGCTCGACGCCGCCGACGTCCACGGCGGCCGCACCGGCCGCGCCCACCTGCGGGCGCTGGCGCGCAGCAACGCGATCCCGCTCGGGCGGGTCGACGAGCTGCTCGCCGAGGTCGGCCTGGCGGGTGCCGCGCGCCGCCGGATCGGCGGGTACTCGCTCGGCATGCGCCAGCGGCTCGGCATCGCGGGTGCCCTGCTCGGCGACCCGCCGGTGCTCCTCTTCGACGAGCCGCTCAACGGCCTCGACCCGGAGGGCGTCCTGTGGGTGCGCGGGCTGTTCCGCCGCCTGGCGGCCGAGGGGCGGACGGTCTTCGTCTCCAGCCACCTGATGAGCGAGATGGAGCACACCGCCGACCGGCTGGTCGTGATCGGCCGGGGCCGGCTGATCGCCGACGAGGGCCTGACGGAGTTCTCCGCGAGGGCCGGCCGGTCGAGCGTGACCGTCGTCGCGGCCGAACCCACCCGGCTGGCCGGGGTGTTGACGGCCGCCGGCGCCACCGTCCGGCCGGCCCCGGAGGGCGCCCTCGCCGTCACCGGCCTCTCCGCCCCGCGGATCGGCGAACTCGCCCTGGAAAACCGCCTCTTGCTGCACGCCCTCACCACCCGCGGCGCCTCCCTGGAGGAGGCGTTCATGGAACTGACCGCCGACAGCGTCGAATACCTCGCCGGAGAGTCCCGTTGAGCACCCTCGCCATGACCGCCACCACCACCGCGCCGGGCCGCGCCCGCTTCCGCGACCTCCTCGCCGCCGAGTGGATCAAGTTCTGGTCGCTGCGCTCGACCCCGTGGGTCCTGCTGCTCGGCGCCGCCGTGGTCGTCCTCGCCGCCGTCAAGAACGCCACCTACACGTACGACCACTTCGAGCCCGGCCCGACGGCCGGCTACCACCAGGCCGCGCTCGACTCGGCGTTCAGCGCCGTCGGCGCCGACGTCGTCATGCTGGTGGGAGGCGGGCTCGGCGCGTTCGTCGTCGTCTGCGAGTACGCCAGCGGCCTCATCCGGGCGAGTCTCGCGGCCGTCCCCGACCGGCGGGCGCTGCTGCTCGCCAAGGCGGCCGTGCTGACGGGCGTGATGCTCGGCTGGGGCGCCGCGGTCTCGGGCACCGCCTTCGGCGTGGCACAGGCGATCATCGGCGGCCGGGGCATCGGGCTGCCGATCACCGACCCGGGCGCGTTCCGGTTCGTCGCGGCGGCCGCGCTGTTCGCGCCGGTCTGCGCGCTCGTCGGACTGTGCCTGGGCGTGCTGATCCGGCACACGGCGGCGAGCGTCGTGAGCACGATCCTGGTGCTGTTCTTCGTGCCGTCGTTCTTCACCGACACCTACCACTGGTCCGCCGACGTCGCGCACGCCCTGCCGTTCACCGCGTGGCGCCGGTTGGCCCAGGTGGACCTGACGAACCAGCGGGTGTCGCCGTACCCGGCCACGGTCGCGAGCGGCTGGATCACGTTCGCGGTGTGGTCCGTCGCGGCGGTCGCGATCGCCGCGCTCACGATCCGGCGCCGGGACCACTGACGGGCGCGCCGAATGGCGGGCGAACGACGAGCGCACCGAACGACGAGCGGGGCCCGCCACGGGGGTGCGGGCCCCGCGTCACCTGGTGCGCCCGGCCGCCAGGTCCGCCGCCGCGACCACCAGCGCCGCCAGGACCAGGCCCGCCGCGACCGTCGCCCCCAGCTCGAAGGCGACCGCCCAGTCCGGGTTCCTCCCGCGGGCGTGGGCGAAGAAGACCGAGCCGACGATCGCGATCCCCACCGCCGAACCGACGCGCTGCGCGGTCTGCAGCACCCCGCCCGCACTGCCGGCCCGGGCGAGCGGGACCTGCGAGAGCGTCAGCGTCTGGTTCGGCGAGATCACCAGCCCGCTGCCCGTCCCCGCCACCAGGAGCGGCAGCGCCGTCGCCCAGCCCGCCCACGTCCCGGGCCCCAGCCGGACCGCCAGGATCGACGCCCCGAGCCCGACGAGCACCAGCACCAGCCCGAACACCACCAGCCGCCGCCCCAGCCGGGTCACCACCCGCCCGCCGAGCGCGGCCGAGACGGCCGAACCCACCGCGAACGGCGTGATCGACAGACCCGCCGCCAGCGCCGAGTAGTGCAGCCCCGCCTGGAGGTACAGCGTGAAGATGAAGAAGATCGCCGTGAACCCCGCGAAGTACACCAGCGACAGCGCCACCCCCGCCGCGTACGGGCGCACCGCGAACAGCTCCATGTTCACGAGCGGCTCCCGCCGCCGCGCGTAGTGCCGCTCCCACCCGACGAACGCCCCCAGCAGCAGCACCGCCACCGGCAGCAGCAGCCACCGCGCCGGGCTGTGCCACTGCTGCTCCTGGACGAACGGCAGCAGCAGCGCCACCGTCCCGCCGCCGAGCAGCACCACCCCGACCGGGTCGAAGTCCCGGTGCCCCGCCCGCTCACCCGCCGGCGGGGGCGGCGGCAGCAGGTGGTAGGCGACCGGCAGCGCCGCGATCCCGATCGGCAGGTTGACCAGGAACACCCACCGCCAGCCGTCCTGCGGCCCGAACAGGTGGATCAGCAGCCCGCCCAGCAGCGGGCCGACCGCCGTCGACACCCCGATCGTCGACCCCAGCGCACCGAACGCCCGCCCCCGCTCGGCCCCCTGGAACAGCGTCTGGATGAACCCGGACACCTGCGGCACCAGCACCCCGCCCGCCGCGCCCTGGAACAGCCGGGCCAGCACCAGCCACGTCTGGTCCTGCGCCGCCCCCGCGAGCGCGCTGGCCAGCGTGAACAGCGCCAGCCCGGTCAGGAACACCGCCCGCCGGCTGCGCGCGTCCCCGAGCCGCCCGGCCGGGACCAGCACGAGCCCGAAGGCCAGCGCGTAGCCGCTCAGCACCCACTGCAGGCCGCTCTCCGACATGTGCAGCCCGGTGCGGACGGTCGGCAGGGCGACGTTCACGATGCTGACGTCCAGCAGCGTCATGAACCCGGCCACCAGGCACACCGCGAGCGCCCGCCAGCGCCGCGCCCCGGCCCGCCCGCCGACGGCGGAGGCGCCCCGGGACGGCGGGCGCGCGGTGCTGTTGGGGGGATCGGGGTTCATGGGGAGCCTTCTCCGGACCTCCGGACGCCCGGCATCGTCGGACGCCCGGCATCGCCCTGGGGGCCTCATCCTCACCCCGCCCGACCGCGGGGGCCACCCGGCTCACCCGGACGGCCGAACCGCCGCGCGGCGGGCCCGCGGGCGCGGCGAGGCTGGGCGCATGACCGTCGACACCGAGACCACGCCGTCCGCCCCGCCCGTGCTGGACGTCCGGCAGCGGAACGTCGTCTTCGCCACGATCGTGCTCGGCATGCTGCTGGCCGCCCTCGACCAGACGATCGTCGGCACCGCGCTGCCCACCATCGTCGCGGACCTGGGCGGCGCCGCCCACATGTCCTGGGTGGTCACCTCCTACCTGCTCGCCGAGACGGTCGCCACCGTGCTGGCCGGCAAGTTCGGCGACCTGTACGGGCGCAAGCTGCTCTTCCAGGTGTCCGCGATCGTCTTCATCACCGGCTCGTTCTTCTGCGGCCTGGCGACGAACATGACGCTGCTGATCGCCTGGCGCGCCCTCCAGGGCATCGGCGCGGGCGGCCTGATGGTCACCGCGATGGCGCTGATCGCCGACGTCATCCCGCTGCGGGAGCGCGGCAAGTACCAGGGCGCGATCGGCGCGGTGTTCGGCGTGGCGACGGTCATCGGCCCGCTGCTCGGCGGGCTGTTCACCGACCACCTGTCCTGGCGCTGGGCGTTCTACGTCAACGTGCCGATCGCCGTCCTCGTGGTCGTCGCGGCGGCCCGGACGATCCCCTCGGTGCGGGCCGCCGTCCGGCCGGTCATCGACTACCTGGGGATCGCGCTGGTCGCGGTCGGGGCCGGCGCCCTGATCCTGGCCACCAGTTGGGGCGGCAACCAGTACGCGTGGGGCTCGGCGACGATCATCGGCCTGTTCGCGGGCGGCGCCGTGGCGCTCGGCCTGTTCTGCGTGGTCGAGACGCGCGCGGCCCAACCCATGCTGCCCATGCGGCTGTTCCGCAACCCGGTGTTCGCGGTCTGCTCGGTGCTCAGCTTCATCGTCGGCTTCGCCATGCTCGGCGCGCTGACCTTCCTGCCGACCTTCCTCCAGTACGTGGACGGCGACTCCGCCACCGTCTCCGGCGTCCGCATGCTCCCGATGGTCATCGGCCTGCTGCTCGCCTCCATCGCCAGCGGCAACGTCGTCAGCAAGACCGGCCAGTACCGGCTGTTCCCCATCGCCGGCACCCTCGTGATGGCCCTCGGCCTCTACCTGCTCTCGCTGCTCAAACCCGGGACGGGCACCGCACTCGCCTCGCTGTACATGTTCGTCCTCGGCGTCGGCATCGGGCTGAGCATGCAGGTGCTCACCATCGCGGTGCAGAACACCGTCGACTACGCGGACCTCGGCACCGCCACCTCCGGCGTCACGTTCTTCCGCACCATCGGCAGCTCCTTCGGCACCGCCGTCTTCGGCACCATCTACGCCAACAGCCTGAAGACCGAACTCGCCGACGGCATCGCCTCCTCCGCCCGCCTCACCGGCGCGAGCCCGGCCGTGCTCGGCAAGGCCGCCGAGAGCCCGCAGGGCCTGCACGCGCTGCCCGCCGACCAGGCCGCGCCGATCGTCCAGGCGTACTCCGACGCCCTGCACACCGTCTACCTGTGGACCATCCCGGTCGCGGTGGTCGGCTTCGTCGTCGCGCTGTTCCTCAAGCAGGTCAAACTGCGCGACACCGCGCGGGCCGGCTCCACCGACCTCGGCGAGGCCTTCGCCCAGCCGACCACCAGCGACGCCGACCCGCACCTGGAGTACTCGGTCTGCAAGATCGTGCGCGGGGTCGACCTCGACGCCGTCCGCTCGATCGTCTCCACCGCCGACACCCGCGTCGACCTCGCCGGCGCGTGGGCCCTCATGGAGGTCGCCGGCCACACCAAGGCCGTCGGCCGGGCCTCCCTCGACCTCATCGCCGCGCGCAAGCGCGTCCCGCCCGAGGTCCTGGAACCGGTCTTCGACCGCATGACCGACGAGGGCTACCTCACCCGCGACGGCGACCAGCTGATCCCCACCGAGGCCGGCCGCCGGCAGATCACCGCCCTGGCCCGCGCCTGGTCCGACTGGCTCAACGCCCGCCTCGACGCCGACGCCGGCCGCCCCCGCAGCCCCCGACTGCGCACCGCCGCCGACGCCATCGCCTGGCGCCTCCTCGTCGAGGACCTCACCAACGGCCTCCCGACCCACGCCCGCCCGAAGGCCCCGGCGACGGTGCCGGCGGAGTAGGCGGCGAGGCCCCTACACCAGCGGCTTGGCCAGGACGAGTTCGCGGCCGGTGCCGTCGTCGAGGAGGTCGCCGAGCTCGTCGGTGTCGGCGAAGGCGTGGCGGCGGTAGAGGGCGATCGCGGCGTCGTTGTGGGGCGTGACGGCGAGCTTCAGGGTGGAGCAGCCCTGGGCGGCGGCCCACTTGGCGATCTCGGTGATCAGGAGGTCGCCGGCGCCCCGGCCGCGGGCCTGCGGGGCGACCCACATCGAGATGAGCTCGGCGGCCGTCGGGTCCTCGTCGGCGGGGACGCCGCTGGCCATGGCGACGGGCGTGCCGTCCAGGACGGCGACCAGGTCGAGCGCGCCGGGGATCTCCAGGCGCGAGCGCCAGCGGTCCTCGTGGTCGCCGGGGCCCTGCCAGTCGGCCAGGGTGGAGCCGAAGGCGTACGGCGCCTCGGCGAGCGCGGCGAGGCGCAGCTCGCGGAAGACGGGCCAGTCGTCGGAGGAGAGGATTCGCAGTTCAAGCATGGTGCGGACCTTGCCGCACCGGGCACCGGTACGGCAAGCCCATTATCCGGCGAGGGGCGGGTCCGCCCTGGTTCGGAGGACCGTCACGACCGGCGGAGACGGGATCGCTCCGCACTGTCCGTCAGCCGGTCATGGGCGGGTTGAGGCGGGCGAAGGCCTCCTGGCGGCGGTAGGGGAAGTAGGGGTAGGGGGCGGTGCGGTGGCTGGCGGCGTCGAGGCGGGTGATCTGGTCGGGGGTGAGGGACCAGCCGACGGCGCCGAGGTTCTGGCGGAGCTGGTCCTCGTTGCGGGCGCCGATGATGACGGAGGAGACGGTCGGGCGGCGCAGGAGCCAGTTGATCGCCACCTGGGGGACGGTGCGGCCGGTCTCCTCGGCGATCTCGTCGAGGGCGTCGACGACGCGGTGGAGGTGGTCGTCCTCGACCGGGGGGCCGTAGTCGGCGGTGTCGTGGAGACGGCTGCCGGCCGGGACGGGCGTGCCGCGGCGGATCCTGCCGGTGAGGCGGCCCCAGCCGAGCGGGCTCCAGACGAGGGCGCCGACGCCCTGGTCGGCGGCCAGCGGCATCAGCTCCCACTCGTAGTCGCGGCCGACGAGCGAGTAGTAGACCTGGTGGGCGGCGTAGCGGGGGCGGCCTTGGCGGTCGGCGGCGGCGAGGGACTTCATGAGCTGCCAGCCGGAGAAGTTGGACACGCCGGTGTAGCGGACCTTGCCGGCGCGGACGAGGTCGTCGAAGGTGGCCAGGACCTCCTCGACGGGGGTCGCGGCGTCGAAGGCGTGGAGCTGGAAGAGGTCGATGTAGTCGGTGCCGAGGCGGCGCAGGGCGTCGTCGACGGCCTTGGTGAGGCGGGCCCGGGAGGTGCCGGCGTCGTTGGGGCCCTCACCGGTGGGCAGGCCGGCCTTGGTGGAGATGAGGACCCGGTCGCGGCGGCCGTGGACGGCCTTGCCGAGCACCTCCTCGGAGGCGCCGTCGGAGTAGACGTCGGCGGTGTCGAACATCGTCACGCCGGCGTCGATGGCGATGTCGAGGAGGCGGCGGGCCTCCTGGTCGCCGGTGGTGCCCCAGGCGCCGAAGAGCGGGCCCCGCCCGCCGAAGGTGCCGGTGCCGAGGCTGAGCGCGGGGACCTTGAGGCCGGACGCGCCGAGCTGACGGTATTCCATGGTGATTGCTCCCCCAGGAGGCGACTAACGGGACGTTCGTTCCGTTAAGATGCCTCGACCGTAGCAGAGTCCGACGAGCTAATGGAACAGGAATCCCGTTAATGGTCGACGAGAGCCAGCCCGTCCCGGGCACCGTCCGCCCCGGCGGCCGCACCGCGCGCGTGCGCGCCGCCGTCCTGCGCGCCGCGGAGGACGCGCTCGTCGAGCACGGCTTCGCCGGCCTCGACCTCGGCGACATCGCCCAGCGCGCCGAGGTCGGGCGCACCACCGTCTACCGGCGCTGGGGCGGCACCAGCGCCCTGGTCGCCGACCTGCTCGCAGACATGGCCGAGCAGTCGCTGCCGCGCACCCGCAGCGGCTCGCTCGCCGAGGACCTGCGCGCCAACGCCCGGCTGGTCCAGCGCACCCTCGCCGACCCGCGCCAGGGCGCGCTGTTCCGCGCGGTGATCGTCGCGGCGAACGGCGACGCGGGCGCGGCGGAGGCGCTCCGGCGCTTCTACGAGGTGCGGGTCGCCGAGTGGGCGCCGTGCGTCACCGAGGCCGTCGAGCGCGGCGAACTGCCCGCCGGCACCGACCCGGCGGAGGTCGTGCGGGCCGTCTCGGCCCCGCTCTACTACCGGATGCTCACGACGGCCGACCCGCTGGACGAGGCCGCCGCCGACCGCGCCGCAGCAGCCGCCGAGGCGGCGGCCCGGGCCGGGGCGTACTGCCGCTGAACCGCGAACGGCCGCACAGCGCAGGGGCGTTGTGCGGCCGAAGGGGCCAGGAACACCAGGGTCACCGGGCCGCTTCCTCCAGGACCGCCATCGCCGCGTTGTGGCCGGAGATGCCGCTGACTCCCCCACCGCGTACCGCCCCCGCGCCGCACAGCAGCACGTTCGGGTGGGCCGTCGCCACGCCCCAGCGTTCGGCGGCGCCGGCCGGATCCCCTTCCGCGTACGGGAAGGACAGGTCGCGGTGGAAGATGTGACCGCCCGGCAGGCCGAGCTCGCGCTCCAGGTCCAGCGGCGTCTTCGCCTCCACGCAGGGCCGCCCGTCGGCATCCGTCGCCAGGCAGTCGGCGATCGGCTCGGCGAGCACCTCGTCCAGCTGCGCCAGACTCGCCGCCAGCGCACGGGCCTTGACGTCCTCGTACGTCGACGGGTCCGCGAACAGCCGTGCGGGCGTGTGGAGCCCGAAGAGGGTCAGGGTGTGGAGGCCCTGCCCGATCGCGCCAGGGCCGAGGATCGAGCTGTCGGTGAGCGTGTGGCAGTAGATCTCGGACGGCGGCGCCGAGGGCAGCCGGCCCGACGCCGCCTCGCCGTACGCCGCCTCCAACTGCCGGTAGCCTTCGGCGATGTGGAACGTCCCGGAGAAGGCGTCCCGCGGGTCGACGGCGGAGTCGCGGAGGGCGGGAAGTCGGCGCAACACCATGTTGACCTTCAACTGCGCGCCTTCCGGCGGAAGTTCAGCCGAAGGCTCGCCACCGAGAAGCCGCGCCAGGGTCGCCGGCGCCGCGTTCACCAGTACCTTGGCACCCACCACTACGGCTTCGCGGTCTTTATGACGGTAGGTCACCTCGGCATCGCCGTGGCCGTCCGTCGCGATCGCCGTGACCTCGCATCCGGTGCGCAGCTCGGCACCCGCCGCCAGCGCCGCCTCCGTGAGTGCGCCGGTGACCGCGCCCATGCCGCCGACCGGGACGTCCCAGTCGCCCGTTCCGTTGCCGATGACGTGGTAGAGGAAGCAGCGGTTCTGCCGCAGCGAGCGGTCGTGGGCGTGGGTGAACGTGCCGATCAGGGCGTCCGTCAGCACGACGCCGCGCACGAGGTCGTCGGCGAAGGTCCGCTCGATCGCCTCGCCCAGCGGCCGCTCGAACAGCGCCTCCCAGGCGGCGTCGTCCCCGATCCGGCGACGCAGCTCGGCGCGCGAGGGAAGTGGTTCGGTGAGCGTGGGGAAGACGCGCTCGGCGATCCGCCCGGTCGTGCCGTAGAAGCGGCGCCAGGCCTCCCACTCGCGCTCGCCGCCGGTCAGCGCCCGGAAGGACTCGCGCGTGCGGTCCGGGTCGGCCGCGTCGACGAGCAGGCCGGTCGGCTTCCCGTCCCGCACCACCGGCGTGTACGAGGAGATCCGGCGGCGCCGCAGCTCCAGCCGCAGGCCGAGCTCGCGCACGATCGCGCGCGGGAGCAGGCTCACGAGGTACGAGTAGCGCGACAGCCGCGCGTCGATCCCCGGGAAGGCCTCGGCCGACACCGCCGCCCCGCCCACCCGCGGCAGCCGTTCGAGCACCAGCACCCGCCGCCCGGCCCGCGCGAGGTACGTCGCCGCCACCAGTCCGTTGTGCCCGCCGCCGACGATCACGGCGTCGTACCGCGAGGACGCGTTCGTGTTCATCCGGCCACGGTACGACCGAACGGACGCCGCGTCACCGGTTCGGGGCGCACCGGCTGCGCTCCGTAGCCGTCCTTCGTAGCGTCATGGCCATGACGATCATTGCGAAAGCACGCGCGGCCTGCGTCGCCGCCCTCGTCGGCGCGACCCTGGCGGCCGGCACCGGGACCGCGACGGCCGGCGGCGGCGTCGGCGGGGGCGTCGGCGGCGGGGGCGTCGGCGGCATCGAGGCGGCGTCGGTGCCGTACTACCACCAGGCACTCGCCAACGACTGCGAGGCGGCGGCCCTGCGCATGGTCCTGGCCTCGCGCGGCGTGACGGCGAGCGACCAGGACGTCCTGGACCGGATCGGCGTCGACTGGGACCACCCCGAGTTCGGGCACTCCGGCCCACTCTCCGGTGACCCGTACGAGGCCTTCGTCGGCGACCCGGACGGCTCGGAGGTGGACGGCACCGGCTTCGGCGTGTACGCCCCGCCGGTGGCGAAGGCCGCCCGCGCCTTCGGGCTCTCCGTGGCCCATTCGGGCTCGGGCATCTCGGTCCAGACCCTGAAGGACAGCCTGGCCGCCGGCCGCCCGGCGATCGTGTGGGTGGACTACCTGTGGCGCCACCTCAGGTCGACCACCTACACGGCGTACGACGGCGTCAAGGTCCTCTACGCGGGACCGGCCGAACACGCCGTCGTCGTCACGGGGTTCGGCGACGGCACGGTGTCGGTCAACGACCCCGCGCGCGGCCGGACGACCGTCTCGGAGACGGACTTCGAGAACGGCTACGCGACCTACGGCCGGATGGCGGTCGTCGTCGACTGACCAGGACCGCCACCCGCCGCGGGACGGCCTAGAAGAAGCTGTCGTCGTCGCCCTCGTAGTAGTTGTTGACGACGACCTGGGGCTCGTCGTCGCTCAGCGCCTCGTTGAGCAGCGCGCCGCCGACCAGGCCCGCGGCACCGGCACCCAGCAGGGCGCCGGTGCCGAAGCGGCGGCCGCCCTGCTGCTCCGGGTGGCCCTGGCCGGGGACCTGCGGGTACCCCTGCTGGTAGCCCTGGGGGTACCCCTGCTGGACCGGCTGCGGGTACCCCTGCTGCGGGGTGTAGAACGGCGGCGGGGTGGTCTGCACGCGCTGAGCACAGGCGGCGCACGCCTGGATCGGGCGCGGCACGCCCCACTGCGGCGACCACTGCACCGCGGTCGAGCCGACGCCGTGCGAGGGGTCGAAGAAGCACGTCACTGCGGAACTCCCTGTTGCTTGCTGGACCGTTGCTGCCTGAGGGACAGAGGGGACGGCCGGCGGGGCCGCAGGCGCCGCCGGGGCGGCCGGCTGGAGCAGCGCGACGCCGAAGTCGGTCGCGATGCCCGCCAGCCCGGTCGCGTAGCCCTGCCCCACGGCCCGGAACTTCCAGTCCGCGCCGTTGCGGTAGAGCTCGCCGAACACCATCGCCGTCTCGCTGCCCGCCTCGGCGGCGACGTCGTAGCGCACCACCTCGGTGGCCCCGTCGGCGTCGGTGATCCGGATGTACGCGCCGCTCACCTGACCGAAGGACTGCCGGCGCTGCGCCGCGTCGTAGATGGCGACGGCGAAGACGATCCGCTCGACGTCGGCGGACACGTCGGTGAGCGAGACGTCGATCCGCTCGCGGTCCCCGCCGGCACCCAGGTCACTGCCGTGGTGGCGGACCGAGCCGTCCGGGCTGCGCAGGTTGTTGAAGAAGACGAAGTGCCCGTCCGAGACGACCTGCCCGGAGCGCCCGCACAGCAGCGCGCTGGCGTCCAGGTCGTATCCGGGGCCCGCCGTCCAGCCGAGGCCCACCCGCACGGCCCCGAGCCCGGGGGCCTGCTTGCCCAGCGAGACGTTGCCGCCCTTCGTCAGGGCCACACCCATGGCGCTTCCTCTCCTCCACACCCTTGCTTTTTGCACTGCCGACCTCGACAACGCTGTAGAGCCCGTGCCGGTTCCCGCCGACAGGTCAGTACCGGACGGGCAGCTCCAGCAGGCCGCGGGCGCGCAGCGCGGGCCGGTGGCGCAGCTGCTCGACGGGCACGTCGAGGGCCAGGTCGGGGAAGCGGCGCAGCAGCGCGCCGAGCGCGATCTCGGTCTCCATGCGGGCGAGCGGCGCGCCGAGGCAGTAGTGGATGCCGTGGCCGAGGGAGAGGTGGCCGCTCTCGCGGCGGCGCAGGTCGAGCCGGTCCGGGTCCGCGAACTGGTCGGGGTCGCGGTTGGCGGACGCTATGGCGAGCAGGACGGTCTCGCCGGCCGGGACGGTGACGCCGCCGATGGTGACGTCCTCGCGCGGGAAGCGTCGGATGGACAGCGGGGCCGGGCCGTCGAAGCGGGCGAACTCGTCGAACGCGCCCTCGACCAGGGCCGGTTCGGCCCGCAGGGCGGCGAGCTGCTCGGGGTGGGTGAGCAGGGCGAGGACGGCGTTGGCGATGAGGTGGACGGTGTTCTCGTAGCCGGCGAAGAGGATCAGGAAGGCGAGCGAGGTGAGTTCGTCCTCGCTGAGCCGGTCCTCGGCGTCGCGGACCGCGATGAGGTCGGAGAGGAGGTCGTCGCCGGGGGCGGTGCGCTTGCGCCCGATGAGGCCGGTGAAGAAGGCGAGCATCGCGCCGACGGCGGCCTTGGCGTCCTGCGGGCGCTCGGGGTCGGGGGTGATGAGGGCGTCGGTCCAGGCGCGGAAGTCGTGCCGGTCGTCCTCGGGGACGCCGAGCAGGTCGCAGATGACCGTGATGGGCAGCGGCGCGGCGTAGGCGGCGAGCAGGTCGGCGCGGCCGAGCGGGGCCATCGCGTCGAGCAGCTGCTCGGCGACCCGCTCGATCGGGCCGCGCAGGGCGGCGGTCCGGCCCGGGGTGAACGCCTTGGTGACCAGCCGGCGGATGCGGGTGTGGTCGGGCGGGTCCATGGTGAGCAGGTTGGCATCGAGGGCCGGCGGCAGCCTGAAGCCGCGGTAGTTGCCGGGCGCCGCATGGGCCTTGTCGAGGGACAGCCGCGGGTCGGCGAGGGCCTGGCGGACGTCCGCGTAGCGGGTCACCAGCCACACGGGCAGTCCGTCCGGTCCGACGACCCGGTGGACGGGGGCGGCGGCGCGCAGGGCGGCGTAGCCCGCGTAGGGGTCGGCGATCAGGGCCTTCACGGTCAGGTCGGATGACGTCACATGATCACCTTACGACCGGCGGCGGACCCCGTTTCCGCTGCCCCGGGCCGCGCAGGCCGGGCCGGCGAAGCGCGTCCCCACCGCCCGGGCCCGGGAACCCGCGATCTCGCGGTAGGCGTCGGCGCGGCCCGCCCAGTGCGAGCCCTCGACGGACTTGCCGCGCTCCAGGTCCTTGTAGACCTGGAAGAAGTGGGTGATCTCCAGCAGGTCGAAGCGCGGCAGGTCTCCGATGTCGCGCAGGCCCTCGTAGCGCGGGTCCCGGGCCGGCACGCACAACACCTTCTGGTCCGGCCCGCGTTCGTCGCGCATGACCCACATGCCGACGGCCCGGCAGGTCTGCACGCAGCCCGGCACGGCCGGCTCGCCGCCGAGCACGAGGGCGTCCAGCGGTTCGCCGTCGCCGCCGAGGGTGCCCTCGACGTAGCCGTAGTCCGCCGGGTAGCGGGTGGCGGTGAAGAGCGTCCGGTCGAGGCGGATGCGGCCCGCGGCGAAGTCCATCACGTACTTGTTGCGGGATCCCTGCGGGATCTCGATCATGACCTCGAAGAACGTCGACCCGGGCCCGCCCCGGTCCTCGAACTCCACCTGCGCCTCCACTGCGGCCTCCTCGCCGGTCCTGTGGCGATTGTCCGCCGCGGGGGCCCGCGCTGCCCACCCCCCGCGACGCGTGTTGGGGCGCGGGGTGCGCGCGGTACCGTCACCGCATGCCCGAAACCCGGTTGACCACCCCCTCGTTCCTCGTGCTCGGCATCATCGACAAGCTGGGCGAGGCCAGCCCGTACGACGTCAAGGTGGAGGCGGCCCGGACGGTCGCGCCGTTCTGGTCGGTGCCGCACGCGCAGGTGTACGCGCAGTGCGACCGCCTGCTGCAGGGCGGGCTGCTGTCCGAGGTGCGGCAGGAGGGCGGGCGGGGCCGACGGCTGATGCGGCTCACCGACGGGGGGAGGGCCGCGCTGGCCGAGTGGCTGGCCGATCCGGGCTTCGAGCCGGTGGAGGCGCGGGAGCGGAACATCCTCAAGCTGTGGTTCGGCGGCAGCCCGCGGATCCTCGCGCCGGGGCAGGTGCTGGAGCACGGCCGCACGCTCGGCGAGTACGAGCACCTGGCGGAGGAGGTCGGCGAGCTGCTGAGCCGGGGGGAGCGCGAGGCGCTGGAGTTCGGCATCCGGTACGAGCGGATGATGGTGGACTTCTGGCAGTGGGTGCAGTCCCGCGACGACTCCTGACGCCCGCGCGGCGCCCACCCGACGCCTACCTGACGGTAGCAATCCGCGCCGCACCCATTGACCGCACCGTCGGACGGCCCTACGGTCCCCATAGTCCTTTCTGGACCATCTGATCAGGACCGTGGGAAACCGCACAGGCGGGAGGGTCGCGATGCGGCGGCTGAACGGCACGACGGACGACCGGAGCGGACGGACGGAAGGACCGCGGCAGGTCCGCTGGGGCCGGGTGGCCGCCCTCGCGGTCGCCGGGCTCTGCGTCGTCTACGCGCCCATCGCCATGACCGACGTCTGGCCCTACGAGCACCCCGGCGCGTTCGCGCCCGGCCGGTGGGTGCTCGCCCACTCCGGGGTCTCGCCCGCCTACGTGGCCGAGGCGCTCGCCGACCGCCTCGAACCGTACCGGCGCAGCTTCGTGCCGCTGCTGGTGCACACGGTCCTCGGCGGCGTCCTGATGCTGCTCGGCCCGCTCCAGCTCTGGTCGGCCGTCCGGCGGCGGATCCGGCTGCACCGCACCGTCGGCGTCGTCTTCGCCGTCACGGTGTACGCGTCGATGGCCGGCGCCGCCGTCTACCTGGCCCGCACCCCGCCGGCCCAGGCGTTCAGCGGGGCCGCGTTCTGGGTCGTCCTCGCCACCATCCTGGTCGGCACGGTGCTGAGCACGACGCTCGGCATCGGCGCCGCCCTCACCGGCTTCCCCGACCTGCACCAGCGCTGGCTGCTGCTCTGCTACGGCTACCTGATGACGGCGCCGCTGCTGCGCCTGGAGTGGGGCGCGCTGCCGCTCGTCCTCGGGAGCCGGCCGGTCGCCGAGCTCAACCGGGTGGCGATCATGCACCTCGGGTCGATCGTGACGTTCGGCGCCCTGGCCGCCTCCCGGGCCCTCGACCGGCGGACCACCGTGCGCGGCATGACCGGCACGTGGTGCCCGCCCGCCGTCCTGGCCGCCGCCCAACTCGTGGGCGCCGCCGGGGTGGTGTGGCTGGTCCGGTCGTTCGCGGCCTGGGGCCCGGAGGGCCGGCGGCTCCTGCTCGCCTACCTGATCCCGCTCCTGCTGACGTACGTCTTCATCATGGTGCGGCAGCGGCGGACGACGGGCTGGGCGCGCGAGGAGTGGCGGCTGCACCTGGCGTTCCTGTGCCTGGCGCCCGCGTTCTCCGCCGTCGCGGCACCGCTCTTCGAGCACGGGATGCGCCTGGACGGGCGGACCGCGCTCATGGCCGGTGTCGGCATCGGCTGCGGGATGCTCGCCTTCGCGGCCACCGCGGTGGTGAGCCTGCGGGTGCTGTACGCCCGTGAGGTGACGAAGCGTCAGAGCAAGGCGCCGGTCGCGCGGCCGACGTCGGCCCTCCCGCTGTAGCAACCTCTGCCCGGGCCGACGACCAACTCCGCAGGAGGACCGTACACATGAGCACCCAGGACCCGGACCTCGGTGGCCGGGAGCTGTCGCCCGCCATCACGACGCTGTCCGCCGTCGTCGCGGTCGTCAGCATCCTGACCGGCGCACTGATGGCCGTCGCGGGCCTGACCGGGCACGCCTTCGGCGCGTGGCACTCGCCGGAGGCGCTCAGCCCCGGGCTGATCGGCGCGGCCATGGTCGGCGTCTCCCCCGGGCTGCTCGTGGTCGGCCGCGCGCGGGTGTGGGAGGAGGTGCGCACGCTCGTCCTGCCGACCGCCGTCGTGCTCGTCGGCCTGTTCGCCGTCAGCGTCGCCGACGGGCGCGAACTGCACGTCGCCACCGGCGGGTTGATCGTCCTGGTGATGTTCAGCCTGGGCTGGGTGGCCGTGCTCGGCGCGCTGGCCGCCGCGTCGGTGCTCTGCCTCGTCGTGCAGTACCGGCGGCCGGTCACCGCGCCCCCGGCCCGGACCGCCCCGCTGCCCGCGTGGTCGAAGCCGCTGCTCGCGGTGCTCGGCTCCGGGTGGCTCGGCCTCGGTACCGGCCTGGTGCTCGCTCCCCGCTTCTGGGGCGGGCTCGTGCCGTGGGCGGTCGGCCGGGCCGACGCGCAGGGCCTCGGGGTGTGGTGCCTCGCGCTCGGGGTGGGCGTGCTCGGCGCCCTCGCCGAGGACGACCTCGCCCGGCTGCGGCCCGCCCTGCTCTCCGTCCCCGGGGTGGCACTGGCGTCGGCCGTCCTGCTGGCCGGGCGCGCGGGGGACGTCACGTGGTCGTCCGGGGCGGCGCTCCCGCTCGTCGTCCTGCTCGCCGGCCTGCTCTCCACCGGCGCCATCGGCCACTGGCTGCTGACCCGGCGGGCCGTGCCGGCCTGACGGACACCGTGCTCGCCGAACTCCTGGCCGTGCCCGACGGCGAAGGCGAGCGGTTCGTCGCCACGCTGGAGCGGACGGCCGCCGACCGCCTCACGGCCGTCGTCCGCGAACGCAACCCCGAGCGGCCGAACAAGTACCTCACGCACACCTGGACGCTCGCCCTCCACCCGCCGCAGTGACGGGCGGAGGACGAGCGCCTGCCCGTCAGTCCACGACGGGGAGTTCGAGGTAGGACGGACGGGCTCCGCCGTGGCCGATCGCGTACGCGGCGCGGCCGTCGGCGGGGAGCAGCTGGAACGAGTCCGGGTTCGCCGCGGCGACCGTGACGCGGATCCGGTCGCCCGCCTTGAACAGCACCGAGGTGGGGAGCAGGTCCACCGTCACCCGCTCGGGGCGGCCCTGCGGGAACGGGGTCGCGTCGGCGGCGGCGTACGTGCGGGGCGTGCGCAGGCTCCGCCAGTCGGGGTTGTCGTCCCGGTCGGCCACTGCGCGGTCGGCCAGGGCGAGTTGGCCTTCCGTCAGGTACGTGACGCGGCCGTCCGGGGTGACGTCCTCCAGGTACACGTGCAGGGCGCCGTTCGCCGATCCCTCCAGCCCGGTGACGTCGAGGACCACGCGGCCGAGGCCGGTCACCCGGGTGTCGCGGCCGAGGGCCGGGCCGGTGTAGCTGAGGAGACGGGTGTCCACGGCGGCGCGGTCGGGGTAACTGACCTTGTTCCCGGTGAGGTTGGTGTTCCAGCGGTCGAACGGGCCGGTCCCGGCGGTCGGGTCGAGGCGGAGCGTGTCACTGCCCCCGCCCGTACCGCCACTGCCCTTGCCGTCGCCGCCGCCGTCCTCCTCCGGGCGCTGCCAGGAGAGCGCGTTTCCGCCGTCGAGGTAGAGGCGGCGGTCGCGGGTGCCGGGCAGCGGGAAGCGGTCGGTCGTGCGCCAGACCCCCTCGTTCATGGTGTAGTAGTGCAACTCCCGCTTGCCATCCGGCTGTTCGCCGTTCTTGACGTACCGGTCGAAGAACGCGACGGTCCGGTCGTCGAGTTGGGCGCGCTCGGCGTCCGTCAGGTGGCGCGGGGTCCGGAACGGGTCCGCGATCCACGCCATGCCGTGGCTCCACGGGCCGATCCACGCGTCCTGGGTGTTCGACAGGGTGGTGAACTGGGACAGCACGCCGTTGGCGGTGCCCGCGTCGAGCCAGCCGGCGTCCGTCAGGACGGGCACACCGCCCGCCTCGACGGCGTCGGTCTTCTCGCCGACGCTGCCGACCGTCCAGCTCTTCGGGCCGTCCTGGTAGTCGCGGTAGGCGCCCTGGTGGGCCATCTCGACGAGGTTGGCGTTGCCCGCGTGCTCGGCCCGGGCGGCGGCCAGCAGCGCGGTGCCGTCCGGACCGTCCACCGGCCGCGGGATCGCGCCGGTGAGGCCGGTGGCGTCGCACACCGCCCGGGTCTCGGCGCTGGTGTCGCAGGTGGTGCCGGCCGACCGGTCGAGGATCCGCAGGAGCATCGCGTAGGGCGCGATCCGCGGTTCGATGAGCACCCCGCCGGGGCGCACCAGGTCCTCGTACGGGTCGAAGTCGTAGGAGACCGGCGCGGCGGCGGTGATGTGGTGGTCGCCGAGCGCGGTGGCGAGCATCGCCGTGTCGCCGCCGTAGGAGACGCCGGTGGTGCCGACCCGGCCGTCGGACCAGGGCTGCGCGGCGATCCAGTCGCTCAGGGAGCCGCTGTCGGCGACGGCCTTCTCGCCGATCTCGGCGTCCAGCGTGCCGAAGGACGCGCCGGTGCCGCGCAGGTCGGCGACGACGTAGGCGTAGCCGCGGGCGTTCCACCCCGCCGCGTCGCCGCTCTCGCCCTGGTCGGGGACGCCCTGCTGGACGCGGGCCCGCCAGTAGCGCTGGGTGACCAGGACCGTCGGCAGGTTCGCGCCCGCGGTGGTGCCGGCGGGCAGGTGGACGTCGACGGCCAGCCGCACGCCGTCGGGCATGGGCACGTACAGCGACCGCAGGTGCGGTTCGGCCGGCGGTGCGGCAGCGGCCGGGACCGTCGACAGCCCGAGGACGGTCAGTGCCGCGACCGCCGCCGCCGAGGCGCGGCGGAGCCTCCCCCCTCCACGGCTCATCGGACCGTCGCCTCCCACGGACCCTTCTCCGGGCGGGCCTCGGAGTCCGTCCCCGGCCACGGCGGCATCGTGACGGCCGCGATGCGCAGCGGCCCTTCGGCGTCGTCGTCCGCCCGGAACTGGAACGCGGTGCCCAGCGGTATCGAGGCGGCCGTCCCGGGGGCGAGCGGGACGCTCTCCTCGCGGTCCCCCTGCCGGCGCCACAGCCGGCCGCGGCCCTCGGTGACGAACCACAGTTCCTGCACGGTGGCGTGCGACACCGCGCGCGTCACGTCCCCGGGTGCGAGCTCGAAGACCGCGAGGCTCCCCTGCCCGGCCAGGTCGAGCAGCGGGAACACCGCCGCACCGTCCGGCGCCACCACGACGGGCGCCTCGCCTACATCTGTCGTCCCGAACGGCTGCACGTTCAACGAATGCATGTGAATCGGACCCGGCCTCTCTGGCACGTCTTCCACGACGGAACACCGCTGGCTCGCCCCCACCGCCGATGGGATCACGCGCTGCGGAACGCCCGCCAGAGGACCGGTCCCTGGCTTTACCCTGAACCCGGCGTCCGGGTCACCCCCTGCGCCACCCAGTGCGCTCAGTCACCCGCCGTGACGGCCGTCCCGCCGAACTCGCGGACCGCGTCCGCCACGATCGCGTCCAGCCGCGCGTGGTGTGCGCCGCGCCAGTACGCCTGGCCGCAGTCCGCGCACTGCGCGAACGCGTCGTACGAGCGCTCGGTGCCGTCGTGCAGCTGCTCGCGCACCGTCGTCTTCTCCACCGTGCGCAGCGTCCCGTTGCACGTCGTGCAGCGGCTCCAGGGAGCCAGCGGCGGGGCGAAGCGGGAGAGGACGTCGCGCAGCTGCTCGGCCGGGCGGTGGCTGTAGACGTAGGCGCCGGCCCAGAGTTCGCGGCGGCGCAGCAGGCCGCGGTCGCGCGAGAGCATGACGCGCCGCTCGGCGGCGGAGCGGGCGGCGAGGGCGGCGTCGCCGATGTCCGGGTTCTCGTAGGCGGCGTCGACGCCGAGCAGGCGCAGGCGGCGGGCGAGGGTGCCGAGGTGGACGTCGAGCAGGAAGCGCAGCGGGCCCGGGGCGGGCTGCGGGCGGGCCACCCCGCGCACCTCGACGTGTTCGGCGTCGGCCGGGACGTGCGAGTCGGGCACCGGGCGGCCGTCGACGAGCAGGGCCCCGACCTCGGTGAGCGGCACCCCGAGGGACTCGACGACGTGGCCGAGCGTCGAGGTGCCGTCGGTGCGCAGCTCGGACCGGCCCTCGCGGCGCCGGCCGGCGACGAAGAGGTGCAGCTCAGGGGCGAAGTCGACGAAGATCTGCGGTCTGTCCGGGGTGTCCACGCGGCCAGCATGCCAGCGGGCGGCGAGCCGGGGCCACCGTTTTCCGGCGCCGGTCCGGCCGTACGGTGCCGGAGTACGATCGGACGTATCCGGAGCAACGGCGGCCTTGGGAGCACGCGATGGCCGGTGACAGGCAGCCCCACGACGGCCGGCGGGCCCACGGCGACCGGCGGGACGACGATGCGGCGGGACCCCTGGCCCGCCTGGACACCGGGGAGCCGGACGACCTCTTCGACGGCCGCGACGAGCGCGGGCCCCGCCGGAAGGGCGAGGAGCAGCCCTACGGCGGCGACGACGACCTCTACGGCGCCTCGGCGGCGGTGGCCGGCGTCGGGGCCGCGGACGTCAGCGCGTCGGACGCGGCGGTGAGCGGCGCCGAGGAGCCCGACGACGGGTGACGCCGGTCGCGCTCGGCCCACCGGACGGCCGGGCCCATCGCGTAGCCGGCCGCCAGGAACACCGCGCCGAGCACGAGCCAGCCGGGCAGTCCGCCGTCGAGCAGCAGCGTCGTGAGGACGAGCGGCCCGAGGGTGCGCGCGACGGCGACGCCCGTCCCGAAGAAGCCCTGGTACTGCCCGATCCGGTCGGCGGGCGCGAGGTCGAAGCTGATCTGCCACGACCCGGCCGACTGCCGCATCTCCCCCACCAGCAGGAAGACCGAGCCGCCCAGCAGCAGCGCCGCGAACGCCCACTCGGGCACGTCCAGCGCCGAGAGGCCGAACACCGCGCACGAGCCGAGCAGCAGCACACCGGCCGAGCGCACCGCGCGCGAACCCGACGCGGGGTCGCTGACGTCGCGCGCCACCCGCACCTGGAACGCCATCACACCCACGGTGTTGAGGACGAACAGCACCGACCCGAGCCAGCCGAGGCCCGACGCCCGCTGCGCGAGCCAGAGCGGGATCACGAGGCTCAGCAACGGCATCCGCAGCAGCAGAACGGTGTTGACGAGCGCGACGACGGCGTACCGGCGGTCCGTCAGCACCTCGAAGCGCGGCCCCGGCCTCGACTGGCCCGCCGTCGAAGGGACTTCGGGCAGCCGCAGCAGGACCAGCCCGCCGACGACGAACCCGAGCGAGGTCACGACGAACGCCCCGAGGTACGCCTCGCGGGTGCCGACGGTCAGCGCGATGCCGCCGATCGCGGCGCCGACCGCCAGTCCGCCGTTGAGCGTCGACTGCAGGTGGGCCAGCAGGCCGGTGCGCTCCGCGGGCGACACCAGCCCGCCGACGAGCGCCTGGCGCGCGGCGGTGAGCCCGGACTGGGTGGTCGCGTAGAGGCAGATGGCGGCCAGGAACAGCGGGTAGGAGCGGATCACCAGGAACAGCGCGACGACCGCCGCCGTCGCCAGCGCGAGCCCCACCGCCGTGCGGCGCGGGCCCCGCTGGTCGGCGAGCTGGCCCAGCGGCACGCCCGCGAGCGAGCCGAGCGCCCACGCGACGGCGAGGCCGATACCGAGGCGGGCCGCGGACATCCCGACGACGTGCGTGAAGTAGAGCGCGGAGCAGGTGTAGTAGGCACCGTCCCCGACGGCGCTCGCCAACTGGGCGGCGGCGAGCGTCCGCTGGGGCCCGGCGGGCGGGACGAGACGAGTCGGCACTTCGCTCCTGACAGGTCGGTGGACGGCGCGCGGGCCGCCCGTTCGCAACGGTTCACAACGGTTCGCACGCCAGCCTAGGGAGCCAGTGGCCCATCCGGAAGAGCCAATGATCAAGCTCTTTCCTGGGCCACTTGTCCATCGGTACCCGCACCGGCACGCGACGGCTGAACCACCGTGCGACGGCGTCATCCGTTCGCCCGCAAGCGACCCGCCCGCCGGAACAAATTTGCCGGTGTTGACCCGTCAGTAACGCCCTCCTATGCTCAACGGCGTTCGCGACCCGGCACCGACCGTACCGGCGCCGTCACCGGCTCGAAGGGCTCCTCCCATCACCACCTCCACCGCCCCCTCGGGCGGCGCCTCCGGCGCGCCCGACGCGGCCGACGCACCCGACGCCGAACCCGGTCGCCGCCGCTTCCTCACCTACCTCCTCGCCGCGCCCACCCTCACCGTCGCCGCCCGGCTCGGCCTGGACGCCGCCGCCCCGGCCACCGCGCGCGCCGCCGTCAACGCCGCCGCGAATGCTCAAACCAGCTCCGCACCGCCGCAGTTGATCGGCCTGCCGGGCATCCCGGACGTCCTGGACCTCGGCGACGCCCTCATCCTGGCCGGCCTGCCGACCTCCCACCTGCTCGTCCTGGAGCTCACCGCCGCCGGGCGCGCCGTCCTGCACCTGCCCCGCCTGGAAGTCGGCCAGGGCCTCACCACCGCCGTCGCGATGCTCGTCGCCGACGAACTCGACGCCCGCCTCGCCGACGTCGACGTGCCGCTCTCCGACGGCCGCCCCGAGCTGCTGTTCAACCAGCTCACCGGCGCCTCCAACTCGGTACGCTCGCTGTACGACCCGGTGCGCGCCGCCGCTGCCGCCGCGCGCGCCCGCCTGGTGACCGCCGCCGCGCGCCGCTGGAACCTCCCCGCCGGCACCCTGCGCACCGCCGACTCCGCCGTCCTCGCCCCGGACGGCCGCCGCGCCGGCTACGGCGAACTCGCCGCCGACGCCGCGGCGATCACCGTCCCGGCCGTGTCCTCGGCCCCCAAGACGGCGGACCGGCTGCGCCTCGTCGGCAGGCCCACCGGCCGCATCGACGCCCGCGACATCGTCACCGGCCGCGCCAAGTACACCGGGGACCTGGCCGTCCCGGGCGCCGTGCCGACCGTCGTCGCCCGCCCGACCACCGTCAACGGCACGCTCGACTCCCTGGACGCCACCGCCGCCCGCGCCATGCCCGGCGTGCTCGGCGTCGTACGGATCCCGAGCGGCGTCGCCGTCCTCGCCGAGACCTTCGACCAGGCGCTGAAGGCCCGCGACGCGCTCGTCACCACCTGGCACCCGGGCCCGGCCGCCGGCCTGTCCGACGCCGACGTCCGCGACCGGCTCCGCGCCGCCCACGCGCCGTTCCTCGTCCCGCCGCTGCTCACCGCCCACGTGGACGGCGAGTTCGACTTCGCCTTCGTCAACCACGCCCCGATGGAGGTCCTGACGGCGATCGCGGACGTGCGGCCGGGCCGGGCCGAACTCTGGTTCGCCGCGCAGACCCCGATCGTCGCCCAGCAGACCATCGCCGCCGAACTCGGCCTCCCCCAGGACGCCGTGACGGTCCACGTGGTGCGCGGCGGCGGCTCGTTCGGGCGGCGGCTGTTCTTCGACGCCGCGCTGGAGGCCGCGCAGATCTCCAGGGCGGCCGGCCGCCCGGTCAAGCTCATGTGGACGCGCAACGACGACATGCGCCACGGCCGCATGCGCCCCGCGAGCCACCACCGCGTCCGGGCCACCCACGCCCTCGGCCAGGTGCTCAGCTACGAACACCGCGCCGCCACCGTCAAGACCGACATGCGGCACGGCCTCGGCGAGGCCCTGACCGCCGCCGGGTTCAACCTCTCGCTCGCCGGGATCAGCCTCAACCAGGCCTTCTTCCTCCTCGCCGAAAAGAACCCCTACAACGTCGGACTCCCGACCCAGCTGCTCACCGAAGTACCCCTGGACGTGCACACCGGCAGCTGGCGCTCGGTCTACTCCGGCACCGTCCGGGTCGCCGACGAGATCATGATGGACGAACTCGCCCGCCGGATGGGCCAGGACGAGGTCGCCTTCCGCCGCGCCCGGCTGCGCGACGCCGCCGGCCGGGCCGTCCTGGACGCCGCGGCCACGGCCGGGAACTGGGGCCGCCCGATGCCGCCCGGCCAGGCCCAGGGCGTCGGCTACCACGACGAGAACGGCGGGCGCGCCGCCTACCTCGTCGAAATCGACGCCACCGACCCGAAGAACCCGCGCGTCACCAAGGCCGTGATCGCCGCCGACGTCGGCCAGGTGGTCAACCCCCGCGGCCTGGAAGCCCAGTTGACCGGCGCGCTGATGGACGGCATCTCGGTGATCCTCCAGGCCGGCAACCACCTCGACAACGGCGCCTTCCGCGAGGGAAGTTACGGCGACTTCCACTACGCGCGGCAGCGGCACTCCCCGCCCGCCGTCGAGATCCACCTCATGCCGCCGAGCGGACCGCCCGGCGGCGCGGGCGAGTTGGGCGTCCCCGCCGCCTCCGCCGCGGTGGCCAACGCCTACGCCCGAGCGACCGGCACGAGCCCGCGCTCGTTCCCGATCAACTTCTGACCCTCCCACCCACGTTCCCGCCGAAGGACCCCGCCTCCCCATGCCCAGCCACACCTTCGTCCTCAACGGACAGCCGGTCACCGTCGACGCGCCGGACGACATGCCGCTGCTCTGGGTGCTGCGCGACAAGCTCGGCGTCACCGGCCCCAAGTACGGCTGCGGCGTGGGCGTCTGCCGCGCCTGCACCAGCCACCTGGACGGCCGGGAGTTCCAGCCCTGCACGATGGCGGTCAAGGACTGCGCGGGCCGCGCCGTCACCACGATCGAGGGCCTCGCCGACGGCGACACCCTGCACCCCGTCCAGGAGGCCTGGCTCGCCTGCGACGTCGCCCAGTGCGGCTTCTGCCAGCCCGGCCAGATCATGACCGCCGCCGCCCTGCTGCGCCGCACCCCCGCCCCGACGGACGCCGACATCGACCAGATCCAGAACATCTGCCGCTGCGGCACCTACCCCCGCATCCGCGAGGCGATCAAGCAGGCCGCGGCCGCCACCCGGCCGGCGTCGTAGGCGGAGCGGACGGCCCCGGCGGAGGCCGAATCCCGCCGGGGCCGATTCACACCCGGCTCACACGCCGAGCTCCTTCGCCGCCAGCGCCGTGCCCTGCACCCGCGCCGCGATCTTGGCGAACGCGGTCTCGCGCGAGGTGGAGGTGTCGTCGGCGAACGGCGAGAACCCGCAGTCGTCGGTGGTGCCCAGCCGGTCGACCGGGATGTGCCGGGCCGCCGCCAGCACGCGGTCGCGCACCTCCTCCGCGGTCTCCACCCGGGGGTCGATCGGGTCGGTCACCCCGATGAACACCTTGGCGTCCGAGGGGAGGTGGTCCGCGATGACGGCCAGGACGCGGTCAGGGTCGGCCTCGCTCGCCAGCTGCACGTAGAACTTGCCGGCCTTCAGCTGGAAGAGCTTCGGCAGCAGCCCGGCGTAGTCGACGTCCAGGCTGTGGGTGGAGTCGAGGTCCCCACCCGGGCAGGTGTGCACACCGATGCGCGCCCGCTCCTCCGCGGAGAAGCGTTCGAGCACCCGGTTGTTGAGGGCCACGAAGTCGTCCAGGAGGCCGCCGGACGGGTCCAGCTTGAGCGACAACCTCCCCTCGGTGAAGTCGAGTTGGACGGTGTGGGCGCCCGCGTCCAGGCAGCCCCGGATGTCCGCCTCGGCCTCGTCGACCAGGTCCTCCAGGAACACCTCCCGCGCATACCCGTCGATGCCGCCGGCCGGATAGAGGAGGCTGAGCGCGGACGGCGCGATGACGGCCTGCTTGACGGGCTTCGACGTGTGGCGCAGCGCGTCCCGCAGGTAGGTGTCGGCGCGCACCTGGTACCGGAACGGCCCGGCGGTCAGGCTCGGCAGCTGCCGGGTGTGCCCGTCGGCGAACGGGATGACGGCGCCGCCCCCGTCGAGGGTTTTCAGACCCGTCAGGGGGTACGTCGCGAAGCTCGGCTTGGCCTGCTCGCCGTCCACCAGGACGGGGCAGCCGAGTTCCTCCAGCCGGGCGAGGGTCTCGGCGGTGGCCTCGTCCTGCAGCTTCTTCAAGTCGGCGTCGGAGAGCCGCCCTTCGGCGTGCTCGGCGATGGCGGCGAGCAGCGCGGACGAGCGCGGGATGCTGCCGATGGGCTCCGTGGAAATGGTCATGACCGGACGTTAGAAAGGCGGGCCGCGCACGTGCAACGGGGCGCGCGGCGCACTCCGTTGCCTGCGCGCGCTCCGCACGCCCCCGCCCCGCCGGTTCACGCCCCCGGGACGACCGCCTTGGGGTCGCGCCCGAAGAACCCCGCCAGCCGGTCGTACGGCGGCGCGTCCTCCGGCACGGCGACCTCGGGGCCGAACGCGAAGGAGGCCTCGTCCGCGCCCCGGTACCCCGGCTTGAGCGCTCCGCGCGCCCACGCGAGCGCGGCGAGTGCCACCTCGTGGTCCAGCCCGTCCGTGGACTGCCCGGTGGATTTGGCCAAATCCCAGGCATGGACGGCCAGTTCCGCGACCTCCTGGTCCACCGGGAAGCGGGCCGGGAACGACCCCACCCCGGGCACCTCCAGCGTGCCGGTGAGCTCCCCGGCCTCCCGCCAGGCGTCGACCAGCTCCTCGGCGCCGGCCTCGAAGGCGTGCAGCCAGTCCGCCTCCACCCGCTCGAAGGACTGCGACCAGTCCGGCCGGCCGCCGCGCGCCTGGACGGTGAACTGCCGCAGGTCGAACAGGAGATGACTGATCAGCGTGCCGACGTCCCACGAGCGGCAGGGCGTCGGGTGGCCGGCCAGCTCGACGCCGGTGCCGTCGATCAGGCCGGCGGTCTGGGCGAGCGCCCGGGCGAGCAGGTCGATCGGGTCGTCGGTCGCGGTCATGGCACGGCCCTCCTGGGACGGCAGGTGATCGGTCCCCGTGATGCTAACCGCGACCACGAACCATCGCCCGGCCCCCGGCTCCGGCGCCACGCCGGGGCCGGAGCCGGGGCCGGAGCCGGGGCCGGGGAGCCCGGCGCGTCCGTCAGGCCGCGAAGCCGCCGTCCACCGCGAGCTCGGCGCCCGTGACGTACCGGCCGTCCTCGCCCACCAGGTACGCGACGGCCGCCGCGACGTCCGCCCCCGTGCCGTAGCGCCCGAGCGAGGTCAGCCCGGCCTGGAACGCGGCCGACTCGCCGTCCGCCGGGTTCATGTCGGTGTCGATCGGCCCGGGGTGGACCACGTTCACCGTGATCCCGCGCGGCCCCAGCTCGCGGGCCAGCGCCTTGGTCAGCCCGATCGTCGCGGCCTTGCTGGTCGCGTACAGCACGGCGCCGCCGAAGGCGACCCGCTTGGCGATGCAGCTGCCGATCGTGACGATCCGCCCGCCCTCGGACAGCAGCGGCGCGGCCGCCTGGGCGAACAGGTACGGCGCCCGGACGTTCACCTCCAGCACGCGGTCGACGTCCGCCGCCGTCATGTCGCCGATCGGCCCCATGGCCCCGACGCCGGCGTTGTTCACCAGGACGTCGAGCCGCCCGAACCGCTCGACGGCCGCGGCCACCACGGCCCGGACCTCCTGCGGGTCGGCGCAGTCCGCCCGGACCGCCCAGCCGCGCCGCCCAGCCGCGGTGATCTTCGCCGCGACGGCCTCGGCCCGCTCGGCGCTCCCCTGGTAGGTGAGGACGACATCCGCGCCGTCCTCGGCCAGCCGCAGCGCGATCGCCTCCCCGATCCCCCGGCTCCCGCCGGTCACCAGGGCCACCTTGCCGTCGAGCCCCATCGCACCGTTCATCGTCGTCTCCCAAGTCGCGAGTACTGAAAGCCCGTTGTCGGGCACGACTCGATCCTCGACGGCGGCGGCGCAAACCTCCGGCGGTATTCGGACGTTGCGTTGAAGGTTCAACAGTGTGCGCGGTAGTGCGACGCCACCGCCGGCTGCCCCGTGTAGTTCGGCCCGGCATCCGCGTCCGCCCCGGCGTACGCGAACGGCAGGTGAACGCTCCGCCCGCCCTCCAGTACCAGCAGGTGCCGCCGCGCCCGGTACTCGAACCCGGCCTCGCGCAACGCCGCGACCACCGCCCGGCCGGCGCTCGCCCCATCCGCCCACCGCACCGACTCCGGGTCGAAGTGCGCGGCGAACCGCCCGTCCGGCGCGAGCCACGCGGCGGCCCTGGCGATGACGCCCAGCCGGTCGCCCAGATAGTGCAGGCCGTGGACACACGTGATCAGGTCGTACGACCGGCGTGGGGTCCAGTCCGCGAGCGCCGCCCTGACCAACCGCAGTCCCGGTAGTGAATCGGCATCAGGTGGCGGCGCGAGCGGACCGACGAGATCCACGCCCGTCAGAACCGCCCCCGCCGGAAGCCGACGCGCCGCCTCGACCATCGCGCGCCCCTCGCCGCTGCACAGATCCAGCCAGGCCGGCGCGGCCCCGCCGCGCCCGAGCAGCCACTCGGCCGGGTCGAACCCCAGCTCCCGCGCATAGCTGTTCACCCCGCTGAGGCCGCGCTCGCGGTTCATCGTGTTGTTGGCCACCACGGACGAGCCCACGAGCTCGCCGTCGGGTATCAGTCGCACCATCGGGCGACCCTATCGACACGCGGTCCGACCAGGCACGATGCCCCGCCCGCGGACCGCCGGCACGGGCCCGACACGCCGAAGGGCCGCACAGGGCCCCCTGGGGCGCCGCGCGGCCCTGCCGAGGAGCCGGGACCCCGGCCCCGCCCCCACAACGCGCGGAGCGGCCATCCCCGGGTCTCGGGATGGCCGCTCGGTGTGCGGTCGAACGGTGGCGACGATGCGTCAGACGGTCAGGTCCTGCCCCGGGAAGATCAGGTCCGGGTCGTCGCCGATGGTGCGGAGGTTCTTGCCGTACAGCGTGTCGGTGTCGGTGCCGAACCTGACCGCGATCTCGCTCAGCGTGTCACCGCTCTGCACGGTGTAGCCGCCGTTCGCGCTGCTCTTCGGGGTCGACGGAGCGGGCTTGGCCGGCTGGGCCGGTGCCTGCTGCGGCTGCGTCCGCGGCGTCGACCTGGTCGCGGGCTTGGCCGCCTGGTTGATTTCCTGCCCGGCGTCCTGCCCGGTGTCCTGCTTGGCGCCCTGCCTGGCGCCCTGCTTCGCCGCCGGCTTCGACGGCTTCGCGGCCGGCTTGGCCGCCGGCTGTGCGGGCTTGGCCGGGGCGTCGTTCACGGAATCCGCGACCTCCGCCGGGGCTCCGCCCTTGCTCAGGCCCGCCTTGTGCGAGCACACGGGCCACGCGCCCGGGCCCTGGGAGGCGAGGACCTTCTCGGCGACCGCGATCTGCTGCGCCTTGGTCGCGTGGTTGGCCTGGGAGGCGTACGCGGTCCCGCCGTACGCGGCCCAGGTGCCGGAGGCGAACTGCAGCCCGCCGTAGAACCCGTTTCCGGTGCTGATGCTCCAGTTGCCGCCGCTCTCGCACTGGGCGACGGCGTCCCAGGCCGAGGTGGGCGCGGCGGAGGCCGAGGTGGCCGTGACGAGGCCGGCAACCGGCAGGGCCGCGACGGCGGCACCCGCGACGATCCCGATCCGCAGGCGGTTGCGCTTGGCGGAGGCGGGGGTGGAGGTCGTGGAGTCGGTGGCAGTGGCGGTCTCGTGACGGGGATTCATGGAGATCCTCTCGACAAGCCCCGGGCAGGCAGACGGAACCAGGCCCTGGACGGGGCCGGTCGAATCCGTTCGCCTCACTCGATGGACGGCGGGGCACGTGTCGGACGTGCCGTGCCGTCCCGGCACCTCCGCTCGCCGACGGCCTGGGTACGGCCGGTCGCGTCGGCGGTACGGCCCTCGCGCCGGGGGTCAGTCGGCGGGCCGTGCGTCGGGGTGAACCCGGGTAGCGCTCGTTGCGCCGCCAATGAAGCTAGGGGCGGTTTGGTCGGCACGGCAAGCAATTCTTCGGGTACGCAGGTCAGTTGACTGTTACCGGCGGTATCGATCAAGAAGCGACGTCCAGTTGGACCGCATTTGATCGGATTTTCAAGATCAGATGTTCAATTCCCGTGCGCTCGGTCACACCTGTCCATTCATCAGACCACGCGCACTATCGACGGACCGTCACGGATCACTGACGGACCGTCATCGAAATAACCGAAGTTCCCGCCTCCGCGCGTCAGTTGAGTGACCTGCGTCACACCCGCCACGCTCCGTCGTCACGGGAACACGCTCAGCCGCGCCCGTCCAGCTCCGCGTCCCGTGCCAGCAGCGCCGCCTGGACCCGGTTCTCGCAGCCCAACTTGGCCAGGATCCGACTCACGTAGGTCTTCACCGTCGCCTCGCTCATGTGGATCCGCGCGCCGGCGTCCGCATTGGACAGCCCCTCGCCGAGCAGCGCGAGAACCTCCAGCTCACGGCCGGTGAGCACCTCCAGCCGGCGCCGCGCCTCCGCGCTGCGGGCGGCCGCCGAGCCGCTGCGCCCGGAGGCCAGCGAATCGACGATGTGCCTGGTCGCGGCGGGTGACAGGAAGGCGTTGCCGCTGGCCGCCGCGCGCACCGCCTGGATCAGCTCGGCCGGTGCCGTGTCCTTGAGGAGGAAGCCCGCGCCCCCCTCGGTCACGGCGCGCAGGACGTTCTCGCGCTCGCCGAAGGTGGTGAGGATCAAGGCCCGCGCGCCGGGTGCGGCCTTCGAGAGCTCCCCGAGTGCCGTCAGCCCGTCCATCACCGGCATCTGGATGTCCAGCAGCACGACGTCCACCCGGTGCGCCCGCGCGAGCTCCAGCGCGCGCCGTCCGTCGGCGGCCTCCGCGACCACCTCGATGTCGTCGGCGGAGGCGAGGATCATCCTGATCCCGGCCCGGATGAGCGGCTCGTCGTCGGCGACGAGGACTCGGATCACGCTGGACATCTCCTCGAACGGTGCTGGATGGGCGACGCCACCATCCTCACATCCGGACGCGGCCGGACCTCGACCGGCCCGGTCACTCCTTGACCCGGTAGTGCTCCTTGTCCACCAGGACGCCGTCCTTGAAGCAGAAGCGCACCGCGTTGTCCTCGCCGAACTTCTCCTTCGAGTCCTCGGCCTGGAAGTACACGCAGTGCGCGCCCTCCGGCACCGGCGGCCCGCCCTTGTCGAAGCCGTCGGTCAGCCAGGAGGCCCCGCGCGGCAGCCGGCCGAGCACGTCCGACTCCGACTGCCCGACCCGGACCCCGTCATAGGCGTCCTTCTTCACGGTCGCGCTGTCGCTGGCCTGGACGAAGGCCCACAGGCCCCACACGAGCAGTCCCAGCACGGTGAGCCCGACGCCCACCACCCCCACCGCGCACCCCAGCGCCGGACTGCGCCGCCGGCCGCCGTCCTCGACGGCGGGCAGGCCCTCCAGCACCCAGTCCTCGATCCCGGGGCCGGCCTCGCCGCCGTCGCCCCCGCCGTCCGCGGCCCCTTCGTACGGGAGCATCCCCGCCAGCCGGAAGCCCTGGTCGGGCGTCGCCCCCGCGTGCACCATGCCGCCGACCAGCCGGGCGCGCTCCCGCAGGCCGGTCAGGCCCTGCCCGCCGCTGACCGCCTGCCCGACCCCGGCACGCGCGCCCACGAGCTCCGGCGCACGCGGATTGGTGACCTCGACCACGAGCGCGTCCGGCTCGTACCGGAGCGCGACCGCGATCGGCGCACCGGGGGCGTGTTTGTGCGCGTTGGTGAGCGCCTCCTGCACGATCCGGTACGCCGCGTGGTCGACGGCGGCGGGCAGCGCACGCCGCTCCCCCTCCTTGCGGAAGGACACCTCCGCCCCGGCGGCGCGCGAGGACTCGACGAGACCCTCGATCCCGTCCACCCCGCCCCGGCCGCCGGACGCACCCGCCGACGTCGGCGCCGGCGGCACCGCCGTCGACTCGTCGTGCAGCACGCCCACCACCTCGCGCAGCTCCCGCATCGCGGCCACCGCCGCCTGCCGCAGCACGCCGACCGCCTCGCGCTGCCGGTCGGTGAGCGTGCGGTCCACCTCCAGCGCGCCGGAGTGCACCGAGATCAGCGCGAGCTGGTGGCCGAGGCTGTCGTGCATGTCCTGGGCGATCCGGTGCCGCTCGCGCAGCCGCGCCTGGTGCACCACCATGACGCGCTCGCGCACCAGCTGGTCGTTGCGCTCCCGCAGCGCGTCCAGGAGCGCGCGGCGCTGCGCCCGGTAGCGCCCCCACAGGGCGGGCAGCACCGCCGTGATCAGGAAGCCGCCCAGCGAGATCGCGATGATCGCCTTCGGCGACATCGAGCCGGCGTCCTTCAGCACGCCGGTCACGGTGAACAGCACCCAGCTCGCGACGAAGGTCGCGACCAGCACGCCGACCCGGCGCACCCGAGCGCCGGCCGCCCAGCCCGCCACGACGAGCAGCGGGAGCGGTCCGGGGGCCCAGCCGGCCACGGCCGCCGTCACCAGCAGGACGCTCGCCGGGAAGGCCCGCCGCAACAGGAACAGCAGAACGGTCCCGATCCCGACCGGCACCGCGAAGCCGGTGCTGCCGACGACCTCCAGCAGGACGGCGAACCCGCCCAGCAGCAGGACGGACAGCACCTCGCGCACCACCGCCCAGGGACCCCAGGGACCGGGCAGCGCCGTCCGTACCGCCTTCGTGCAGGCCCGTGCAATCGCGTTCACCCGTCCGAGGCTAACCGGACCGAGGGGCCCGCCGCCGTCACCCTTCGTAGCGCCGCCTCCCGACGAAAGTCGCCGCCCGCGCCTCACCGTTCGGCGACCCCGCGGAACTCGGTGAGCAGCAGCGCGACGTCGTCCACCCGGTGCGTGGAGCCGACCTCCCGCAGCACCCGGTCCGCGAGCCCCTCCAGCCCCTCCCCTCCGGGGCGTCCGAGCACGGTCCGCAGCCGCTCAAGCCCCTGGTCGATCGGCACCGCCGGATCCTCCACCAGCCCGTCCGTGTACAGGGC